>JAPPBA010000182.1 GCA_026705295.1 Candidatus Palauibacter australiensis | reverse complement strand
AGTTGGACCGGCCTCTATCCGATCTGAAGAGAGGCGATCGACGCCCCGCTATTCAGGCGTCCGCGAGGGGAACGGGCGATCTCGTATTCGATCCTCGCCAGACTGGGTGAATTCCAGCCCGCGGAGGCGATCGAGCTGGCGAGCCGACTCGAGGACACCGACAGGACGCTGGTCGGACTTGGCGGCAAGACGTATCTGTCGGGCGGCGTGGGCTATGGTCCCCGGCAGTGGGCGGAGCACTATGGCGAGATGCTCGACCAGGGCATCAGGTGGAAGCGGGAGTTCGACCCGGAACAGGTGTTCAACGGAGCCCATATGCCGTTCGCGGACCGGTCCGCGGTCGCTGACGCCAGGGCTTGACTACACGGGGCCGCCGGAAACGCATGGTCGAGAGCAGGCCGTCACGCAGGGATTCTCCCGGCGGACTACTGATGCGAACGACGCCCGCCGACCGCGGCCTCATCGAGTTGCCGCTGCTGACGCCGCATCTTGGGTTCCGGTCGATCGGCGACGGACGGGTGCTGCTCGTCTCGGAGGCCTTCAACACGCTGCTCCGCGGGCAGATCCATCGTGAGCTCATGCCGCTCCTCGACGGGCGCCGCACAACAGAGGAGATCGTCGCAGCGCTGGGCCCCGCCCATTCGGCGTCCGCAGTGCAGACCGCGATCGCGGCCCTGGCGTCCCGGGGATATCTCGTTTCGGGCGATCACGGCCTGGACCCGGGGCGGGCCGCGTACTGGTCGTCGCTCGGCGCCTCGCCTCGGTGGGCGGAGCAGCGGCTGGGAGAGGCGGCGGTCGCCGTCGCCGGCGATGCCGATCCCCTCGCCCGCCAGCTGGAAGCGGTGGGTATTCGAGCGGCCACGGTCGACCCTTCGTTGTCGGTCATCGTATGTGCGGATTACCTGGACGAGCGGCACGACACGATCAATCGCCGCCACCTCGAGTCCGGCAAGCCGTGGATCCTCGTCAGACCGAACGGCATCCGGCCGCTGTTCGGGCCGGTCTTCCGGCCGGCTGACGGCGGCCCATGCTGGGCGTGCCTCGCCTACCGCCTGCGGGCCCACGAGGAGGTCCACAGCTTCCTGCGCAACCTCGGCGGAGAAGCCGCGGCCGTGCGGCCCCGCGCGCTGGAGCCGGCCGTGCTGGAAGCGGTATGCGGCCTCGCCGCCGCCGAAATCGCCAGGTGGCTGGTACTCGACGATCTGGCGCCCATCCACGAGCGGGCGATCTCGCTGAATGTCGCCAGCCTCGAGAGCGGGTCGCATCCCGCCATGCGCCGCCCGCAATGTCTCGCGTGCGGCGATGAGGCCCTGTACCGGGCCGACCGGCCGGCGGCGCCCGTACGGCTGCGGTCGAGTCCCAAACCGGTGCACAACAGCGGCGGCCAGCGCGCGGTCCCTCCCGGGGCGACGCTCGCCAGGTATCGACATCTGGTCAGTCCGATCACCGGCGTCGTGACGTGGCTCACCCGGACGACGGACGAAGCCGATCCCTGGCTGCACGTGTACTGGGCGGGCAACAACGTCGCGCTTCGCAGCCGCAGGCTCAGTTCCCTCCGGCGCAGTCTGCGGAGCAAGAGCGCCGGGAAGGGCAGCACGCCGCGGCAGTCGGAAGCGAGCGCCCTGTGCGAGGCGGTCGAGCGCTACAGCGGCGCGTTTCACGGCGACGAGATCCGCTCCCGACGCCGTCTTCTGGACTTCGAGAAAGCGGGAGAGTCGGAGGCGATCCACCCGAACGACGTGCAACTGTTCAGCGACCGGCAACTGAGTGACGCGGAGCGGATCAACGCCCGCGGCCACCCTTACAACTTCGTGCCGCCGCGGCTCGACCCCGAAGCGGAGATCGACTGGTCGCCCGTGTGGTCGCTCACGCAGGCGCGACACCGGTACCTGCCCACATCGATCCTGTACGGCGTGGCGGAGGAAGGAGGCGACGGTCCCGCGTTCAAGGCGGATTCGAACGGGTGCGCCGCGGGCAACACGCTGGAGGAAGCCATTCTGCAGGGCTTTCTCGAACTCGTGGAACGCGATGCCTTCGCGATCTGGTGGTACAATCGGCTGCGCCTGCCGGAGGTGGACCTGTCCAGCTTCGACGACGAATACCTGGCGTCGGCCCCGGAATACTACGGCCGCCAGGAGCGCGAGATGTGGGTGCTGGACGCGACCTGTGACTTCGGCATTCCGGTCTTCGTGGCGATCTCCCGAAGAATCGGGGAGGGGAGCGAGGACATCCTATATGGGGCCGGAGCGCACATGGATCCGCAGATCGCGGCCCTGCGCGCGGTGTGCGAACTGAACCAGTGCCTGCAATGGGTACAGGGACCGGCACGACGCGGGGGTGGCCACGCCGTCGATGATCCCATGAGCCGGTGGTGGTGGGAAAACGGCCGGCTGGCGGATCACCGCTGGCTGGCGCCGGCGTCCGGCACGACGCCGCGCGGCAAGGAGGACTACCCCGTGCTCGACACCATGGACACGCGGGACGACGTGGATCACTGTCGGGCGCTCGTCGAAGCGCGCGGCCTGGAGTTTCTCGTGCTCGACCAGACCCGGCCCGACATCGGCATGCCGGTCGTTCGCGTCATCGTACCGGGCATGCGCCACTTCTGGGAACGCTTCGCGCCCGGGCGCCTGTTCGACGTGCCGGTCTCGATGGGTTTGCGGGAGCACCCCCTTTCGGAGGATCAACTGAATCCCGTTCCGGTCATCGCCTGAAGGACACCGAACGGCAACCGAGGAAGGCAACGGCGCAATGAACCTCGACGAAGCTCGCGCGGCCATCGAAGAGCACATGCTGGCCCAGGCGGATTCCGTCGGCGAACTGCTGGAGCAGTTCAGGAGCCGGATTCCCGCCGTGCTGGTCGGCGGTCCCGGCTGGGACAAATTGATGGAGCGCACAAACGGGCTGCCGATCAGCCTGGCGACCGCCGGTTTCGGATTCGAGTTTCGGCTGCACGAACAGGAACCGAGGGCGGATCTGGGTCTCGCGCTGTTTCAGGGCAGCCGGTCGGCGGCGCACTTCGAGGCGTGGTCCCGGTCGCGACCCGAAGATGCGTCCGCGGCGGCCGTCGTCCGGCTTCTGCACGAGATGGGACGAGAAGAGAGCGAGCTACGGCGAATCGCCGCGAAGCTGCTGCTCGAATACGACATCGATCCGGCGCACCATGGCCGGTTCCCGGACCCGGGCATCTTCCTCTACCCCACCGCCGATGCGCTGCCCGACGAAGGCACGGTCCAGGAGCCTGAAGATCTCCGTGTCCTCGTCGACGCGGTCGCCATGGCGAGCGGCTGGGAGACGGAGAGCGCCGAACGCCGGCATGCCGAACGCCTGTTTCTGGCCAGGCCGCCGGGCGCGCAGATCGGCGGCCTGGGCGCATTCCCGGCCCGGAGGAGGGGCCTGCGGATGGCGATCACGGGCATCAGGAGCACGCGCGAGTTGACCTCGTTTCTGGAGCGTGCCGGGTGGCCCGGACGACCCGCAACCTTCGCCCCGTTCGTCTCGGACCTGGAGGCACGCGGGGCCTTCTCCCACCTGGCGGCGCACCTCGATGTCCATCCGGGCGGCGTGAGGCCCGACCTGGGTGTGAGCTTCTATGCCCAGGACACGCAGTGGTTGAAGGACATCGAGCCCTGGATGGGCATCATCGATGGCCTGCGCGCACCGGGACTCGTCGTGCAGGAGAAGCTGTCCGCGCTCGCGGAGTCGTGGGCGGGGGTGGAAACGGTGTTCGGGCGACGAGGCATGCTGCTCGTCGTCCGGGGCATCCACCACTTCAAGCTGTCGCTGGTCGGCGACCGCTTCGAGGAGGTGAAGGCCTACGTGTTCTGCCTGGTGTTCCCTCCGCTGCAGGCCGACTCCGCGACCGGCGGTTCCGCCGGCTAGCGGGGCCGCGGGAGAGGGACGTCACGGGCGACGGAAGGCGAGGAGCCACAAAGGCGAGCAGGCACCGCCAGCGCCGGCGGCTGGCGGTGCCTGCGGAGTGTTACCGCTGATCGAAGATCAGCCGCAGCAGCAAAGCCCGGCTGCGACCGCCTCCAGCGCCTCCTCGTCCAATTCCAGTTCGGCATCGGCGCTCGGGGGCAGCGCGAGGTGGAGGTCGTTCCCGCGACTCTCGTGCACCTGAATGCTGACGTACTCAGGCAGGTCGATTCCGAATTCCTGCTTGATGGCCGCGTTCGGATTCGCCACGAGCTGCGCGCGGAACTCTGAATCGTCGGTCGCTTTCGCGACCAAGTGACGCTGCATCTCGTTCGATGTCTGGATTGCCGCTTGCACCATCGTGTTCATGTTGCATCCTCCTTCGCTACGCAAGAGCTTGGCGCTACCCTGAGGCTATAGTATAT
>JAPPBA010000181.1 GCA_026705295.1 Candidatus Palauibacter australiensis | reverse complement strand
TGGCAGGAGGCAGGATCCCGACGGACCGTACGCCGCCGTCATACCGCGCTGGACGCTGCGGATGCTGACGGGAAGGCCGTGCCGGATCTATGGGGACGGGAAGACGACCCGGGACTATTGCTACATCGATAACGTGGTGCAGGCGAACCTGCTCGCCGCCACGACGGGAGCGGAGACGGCGCTCGGCGTCTACAACGTCGCCGCGGGAGATCCGACGACGCTGAACGAGCTGTTCGCCCTCATCCGGTCGGGGCTCGCGGAGAAGCGGCCCGGCCTGGGAAGCGCGGAACCCGTGTACGAGGGCTTCCGGACCGGTGACGTGCGTCATTCCTACGCGGATATCTCGAGAGCCCGGGAACGGCTGGGCTACGAACCCGGCTGGACGCTCTCCGACGGTCTTCGGTCCACGCTCGACTGGTACGCCGCCCTCTGAACCGCGGGGACTGGCCTGCGCGCGCGCGTCCGCCGGGGCTACCGGGGTCCGGACTTCACGTGTGGAGAATCGACCTCTCCGCCCGTGGCGGATCCGGCGGCCTCGCCCTACTTAGCCCGGACGAGCGGGCGCGCGCCGAACGACTCGTCAGCGCGAAGGCGCGCGCCCGGTTCCGTCGCGCCCGCATCGCGCTGCGACGTCTCCTCTCCGAGTACCTGGGGGTCGCGCCGGACGAGTTGACGCTGGAGTACGGGGAGCACGGAAAGCCCCGGCTGCTGTCGGCCCGAGGGGACGACGGGGCCCGCGACGCGCCTCCGTTCCACTTCAATCTCAGCCACTCGGGCGGACTAGCGCTCTGCGCGGTGGGCCAGCTCGGCGAGATCGGCGTCGACATCGAACGCATCCGGCCGCTCAGCTACCCGGGGGCCCTCGCCCGCGACCACCTCTCCCCCGAGGAGTGGCGCCTTCGCTCCGACTGGGACACCGCGGCGGCCAGGCCGGAGTTCTTCCGGATCTGGGCCCGAAAGGAGGCGATCCTCAAGGCCGCCGGCCTCGGCCTGTCGCGTCCGCTGGCCCGCGTCGACACGATTCGCGGGGAACTCGAAGGGCGCTCCTGGTGGCTGATGGACCTCTTCCCCGGGGAAGGCTTCACGGGCGCCGTGGCGTGCTCCCGGGCGCCCGAATCCGTCCGCCAGTGGAGCTGGCCCTAGCGGTCCGCGGCAAGAGCGGCGCTGATGCAGGGCTTTTGCCGCGCGCTGTGAGGTTGACGATGGCCGATTCGCCCCGCATAGTGCCTCGCGACATTGCGGGTCGTGCCCGACCGCCCGGCGCGGAACCGAACGTACGAACCCCCCTTTCCAGTACGCCCAAGTGACCCGGAGGTCGCACCATGTCCGACGCCGTTTTTGCGGCACCCAGTGAACATCCCTCGCACGTTCGATACGACGACTACGGGAGCACCGTCGCCTCGGGCGACCGGGACGCGATCCTGAAGCTCTGCGAGGAACTGAACGTCCGCTTCCTTCGTCTCATCTTCATCGACATCAACGGCTTCCCGAAGAACGTCGAGGTCCCGGCGAGCAAGCTCGAAGACGGGTTCGACGCCAAGGTCATGTTCGACGGGTCGTCGATCGCGGGCTACGTCCGCATCGAGGAGAGCGACATGCTCCTCCGTCCGGACCTGGACACGTTCCGGGTCTTCCCGTGGGGGAACCCGGACGCCCGGGTGGCCCAGATGTACTGCGACGTCCGGCGCCCGTACAACAAGCCGTTCGGGGGTTGCCCGCGCGCGGCGCTCAAGCGCGTCGTCGCCAGAGCGGAGTCGATGGGCTACACGATGTACTCCGCCGTCGAGGCCGAGTTCTTCCTCTTCAAGACGAACGAGGACGGTAGCTGCAATTTCGTCACCCACGACGATGGCGGGTACTTCGACCTCACGCCGTCGGACCTCGCCGAGCGGGCGCGCCGCGAGATGGTCACCGGCATGGAGGCGATGGGCCTCGATGTCGAGGCCGCGCACCACGAGGTCGCCGAGGGCCAGCACGAGATCGACTACAAGTACGGCGAGGCGCTGCGGACAGCCGACGACCTCATGACCTTCAAGTTCATCGTCCGGAACGTCGCGCTCGCGCACGGGCTCCACGCGACGTTCATGCCGAAGCCCATCTTCGGCGCAAACGGTTCCGGCATGCACACGCACCAGTCGCTGTTCAAGGACGGGAAGAACATCTTCCACGACGCGAACGCCGACTACGAGCTGGCCGATGTCATGCTCCACTACATCGGCGGCCTCAAGAAGCACGCGCGGGCCATCGCGGCGGTCACCAACCCGATCGTGAACAGCTACAAGCGGCTCGTGCCCGGCTACGAGGCGCCGATCTCCATCGCGTGGTCGCAGCGGAACCGCTCGCCGATGATCCGCATCCCGGAGCAGCGCGGCGTCGGGACGAGGCTCGAGTTCCGCATGCCCGACCCGTCCTGCAACGGCTACCTGGCGACGGCCGTCCAGCTCGCCGCCGGCCTCGACGGCATCGAAAACAAGATCGATCCCGGCCCGCCGCTCGACACGAACGTGTGGCAGCTGTCCGACGAGGAGCGCGCGAAGATCGGGCTCGAGGTGCTGCCCGCGAACCTGGGCGAGGCCGTCGAGGAGCTCGAGGCGAACGAAGTCATGAAGGACGCCCTCGGCGACCACATCTTCGAGCAGTTCGTGAGCCGCAAGAAGGCCGAGTGGAGCGACTACGTGGCGTCGGTCTCCGAGTGGGAGCTCGAACAGTACATCAACTACTAGCCAAGCTGCGGCTGGCTGGAGCCGGTCAGCGATCCGGGGGTTCCAGGATCCCCGGATCGTTGACGGCGTCCACGGCCACGACGAGCCCGGGGAGCCCCGCCCCGGCGCTTTGGACATCGGCGATCACGTTCCGAATCCGGCTCAACCCCACCGCGTTCCGGCGGCGGAAGGAGCGCATCGCGTCTTCCGTCGTCGACGCCTCGGCGAGGGCGATGACCTGCGCCGCCATGCGCGAACGCGCCAGTTCGAGCCGCGTGACGAGGATGCGCGCCGCCCTCTGATCCCACGGATCGTCCGCGGCCAGCGAGTAGACGCGGCTCCGCAGCCACGGAAAGTCGATCTCCTCGGCGAGGCCGAAGTACACGGCGCCGACCTCGCGCGTGCCGGCGCCGGTTTCCCGGATGAGGCTGGCGATCGGCAGCAGTTCGTCCACGTAGCGGAAGGTCGTGAGTCGCACGGCGCCCTCCGGATCGAGTCCGTCCATCTCGTGCAGCGAGCAGGTGGACTCGAAGCGTTCCAGCCGCTCTGCCGTGAGCAGTTCCGGCAGGGCCTCGCGGACCGCCCGTACGGGGTCGTGCAGCCACTCGATCGCATCGCTGATCGGCTTTGCCGGGTCGGTCCGTTCGAGGAGCCATCGCGTCGCGCGCGTCAGCGCGTCAGCCATGGCGAGGTAGCACTCGTTCTGCGCCCCGCTCCGCATCCGGACATCCGCGACGCGCAGCCGCTCGTACAGGTCCTCGGCGTCGGCGATCCGTGATGCCACGTACCAGGTGCGGGCGACGGTCGCGGCGGCGCGGCCGGTCTCCTCCATGATCCGGATGTGGCTCGTGGCGCCCATGCGGTCCACGTAGCGGTTCGTCAGCAGCATGCTTGAGATGTTCGGGCGCAGCCGGTGCGCCTCGAGGTCCGATGTGTCGACCTCCTTCAGCGCCCCGAAGGGGAAGTAGTCCTCCACCAGTTCCATCATGGCCGGGTCACGGGACACGCTGGATTCCGTGAGCGCATGCTTGAGATGAAGCTTCGAGTAGGCCATCACGGTGGCGAGTTCCGGCCTCGTGAGGTGCGCCCCGACGTTCTCCCGCTCGATGAGCTCCTCCCCGGCCGGCAGGTATTCGAGGGCCGGATCCAGGATCCCTTCCCGCTCGAAGCGCTGGATCACGTCGCGGAACGTCGCGGGCGCGCGCCGCGCCCGGATGTAGTCGAGGCTGATGGCGAGGCTCTGGCTGTAGGTGTTGCGGAGAACCTTCCACGCGACCTCGTCCGTGCATTCGCGAAGCAGGTCGTTGCGCGCCTCGTAGTCGATCCCCCCGCGCGACAGCGGGGCGCCCAGGAGGATCTTGAGGTTCACCTCGTGGTCGGACATGTCGACCCCGGCGGAGTTGTCCACGGCATCGGTGTTGATGCTCCCCCCGCGGAGCGCGTATTCCACCCGCGCGCGCTGCGTGAAGCCGAGGTTGCCGCCCTCCCCCACGACCCGCGCCTGAATGGCCGTCGCGTCGACCCGTGTGGGATCGCCGCTCGGGTCGCCGACATCCGCGTGACGTTCCGAGCTCGCCTTCACGTACGTGCCGATGCCGCCGTTCCAGAGGAGGTCGACCGGCGCCGACAGGATCGCGCGGATCAACTCGTTTCCGTTCATCTCCTCGCGATCGATGGCGAGGCGCTCGCGGATCTGCGGCGACAGGTGGATCTGCTTCTCCGTACGGTCGAAGACGCCGCCCCCCTCGCTCAGGAGTCCGGCGTCGTAGTCGGCCCAAGACGAAGCCGGGAGCTCGAACAGCCGTTTCCGCTCTGTCCACGATGCCTCGGGCTCCGGGTTCGGATCGAGGAAGATGTCGCGGTGGTCGAAGGCGGCGACGAGCTGGATCTGCTTGCTGAGCAGCATCCCGTTGCCGAACACGTCGCCGCTCATGTCTCCGATGCCGACGGCCGTGAAGGGTTCGTTTTCGTAGTCGATGTCCGCTTCCCGGAAGTGGCGCTTCACGCACTCCCACGCACCGCGGGCCGTGATCCCCTCTTTCTTGTGGTCGTACCCCTGCGATCCGCCGGAGGCGAAGGCGTCATTGAGCCAGAAGCCCGCTTCGGCCGCGAGTTCGTTGGCCGTATCCGAGTTCTTCGCCGTCCCCTTGTCCGCCGCGACGACGAGGTACGGGTCGGGTCCGTCGTGGATCACCATCCCCGGAGGTCGCGTGACGTGGCCATCCACGACGTCGTCCGAGACCTCGAGCAGCCCGCGAATGAAGTCGCGGTAGCTGTCCAGCCCTGCCCCAAGCCGCGCCTCGCGGTCCTCCGGCAGGCCCTTCACGATGAAGGCGCCCTTCGCCCCGCCGGGCACGATGACGGCGTTCTTCACCCGCTGCGTCTTCACGAGCCCGAGCACCTCCACCCGGAAGTCCCCGTAGCGGTCGCTCCACCGGATCCCGCCGCGCGCCACGTCGTCCATACGCAGGTGGGCGGCTTCCGTGCGAGGGCCGCGCAGGTAGACCTCGTGCTTCGGCTTCGGCTCCGGAATGAAGTCGACGGAACGGCTCGAGATCTTGAGCGCCAGCAGAGGCGAACGGCGCGCCTCGCCCCGGTAGTGGTTCGTGCGGACGGTGGCGTGGACGAGTTCCATCATCCGCCGCAGCGTCCGGTCGTCCTCGATGCCGCGCACCGTGGCGAGCCCGCGGTTGAACTCCCGCTTCAGACGGCGCATCGCGGCGGCCGCCCCCTCTTGCGCCTCAGGATCGAAGCGCGCCTCGAAGGCCCGGAAAATGCAGCGTGCGATGTCGGGGTACGCCGTGAGCGGAAACTGGCCGCCCGTGGGAGCGGCGACGGCGCCGATGCGGAACGCGTAGCCCGCGTAGGCCCGGAGGACCGCGACCTCCTGCCACGTGAGACCGGCGGTCACGATGAGTTCGTTCAGCCGGTCATCTTCCGCCATCCCCCCCCGGATGGCCCGCAGCATGTCGCCGATCCGGTCCTGTGCCGCCGCTATGTCGAGGTCCCCGGCGCGACGCGCCTCGGCTTCGAAGGACTGGACGCGCGCCGCAAACGTCTCTTCCGCGGCTTCGGGCGTCTCGTCCCTGAGCTGGATCGTGAAGCGGAGCGAGTCGAGCACCCGAAGCCCCAGGTTCTCGAGCGTGGGAATCACGTCGCTCAGGACGTAGTGGCCCTTCCGGGCGTAGAGCCTCAGTTGATAGTGCCGCCCGTCCGCCTCTCCGGGCGACGGCTTGAGTAGCACCTGGCTCTCGCCCGTCTCGGCCAGCCGCGCGAGACCCGCCACGTCCTCGACGGCGGTGTCGATGTCCATCGCCGCCTGGTAGCCGGTCGAGAAACGCACGACATGCGTTGCGAGTTCGTGGCCTCGCGTGGGTCCGTGGATGGCATCGAGCGCGTCCTCGAGGCGTTCCTCCCAGGTGCGGACGATCGAGCGCACCTGCGCCTGGACAGCGTCGAGGTCGACCGACCCCACTTCGTCCGGGTCGTGGGCCAGGTAGAAGTGGAGGCGCGCCTGGTCGCCCTGGCCGAGCGCGAGATGGTAGTTGAGGAGCGTCCCCCGGTAGGCCTCGATCAGCGCCGCCTGCAGCCGCCTCCGCACCTGCCCCGAGAAATGGGTCTTGGGGAGGATGACGAGGAGCTGGACGCCGCGGCCGAGCTGGTCGGGACGCGCCGTGACCCGCACGTCGTCCCCGCCGCCGGTCGCCATCACCGCATCGATGACCGAGCGGATCTCCTCCACCGAGGCGAGGAACAGTTCCTCCTTCGGCATCGAGTTGAACGTCCCCAGGATGACGTTGTAGTCGTGCGATCCGGGGGGCGCGGCTTCGAGCTGAAGGATCTCGCGCAGCTTGCGGCGCAGGATCGGGATGGAGGAGGCTTCCTGCGAGAACGCCTTCGCGGTGAACAGGCCGAGGAACCGGTGCTCGCCGTACACCGTCCCGTCCGGGCGCAGGCGCTTGATCCCCACGTAGTCCATGCGGACGTTGCGCCGAATCGGACTCTGTGCGTTGGTCTTGGAGATGATGAGAAGCGGGCCGCCCAGCACCCGGGCGCGGAGGTAGGCGGGGAGTTCGTCCAAGGGACGGGGTTCGTGGTACTTCGACTTGTCGTCGTCCCTGAGAATCCCGAGCCCGGTTCCCTCTTCGACGCGGATCCAGTCGCGACCGGCGTCGTCCGTCTCGATGCGGTAGGCGCGATAGCCGAGGAAGACGAAACCGGGGTCCACGAGCCATCGGAGGAGGTCCTGGATCTCCTCGAACTCGGCGCTGCGCCATGGCGTCTCGGTCCGCTTGGCCTCGAGTTCACCGACGAGCGTCCCCACCTGCTCGATCATGGGGGAGAAGTCCTCGGTGACGGCTCTCACGAGTTCGAGGCGCTGCCGCACCTCGGCTTCCAGCGTCTCGCGGACCTCCGCGTGGTGTGCGTCGTCGAGCACGATGTGGACGACCGACACGCGCGTGCCGTCGGCGGAGTGGTCGCGGATGTCGAGTACGCGGCCGGACGCGTCCCGGTCCACGACGATGACCGGGTGCAGAAGGAGCGGCAGGTCGAGCCCCGCCGAGTGGAGGTACTCGCGCAGCGTGTCGACGATGAAGGGCCGGTCCTCCATCACCGTCTGGAGCACGCCGCGCGACGGATCGTCCTCGTCCCACGCAACTCGGATCGCGATTTCGCCGTCGGCGGCGCCGGCCACGAGGCGGTAGAGGGCGGCGACATCGTCGGCCAGGGCGCGGACCGGCCGTCCATCCGCGATGTGGGCGTAGCCGCGGCTGAAGAGACGGCGGGAGAGGCCGCGGACCGCTTCGCCGGGCGCGTCCGGGAGTCGCGATTCGATCTCGCGGATCAGGGGGCCGAGGTCCGACTGCTGCGCAGGCTTGTTTTTCATGCCCGTAGATACCCCATTGTACCGCGCAGGGTCAACGGCGAACGTGCCGGACTCCGAGTCGCAGCCCTCGACGGGGCCCGCGACGCTGCGTCAGGACGGAAAAAGCGACGACGAAGGGGACGATGAAGATGGGAGGGAGATCTCATCTATTCGAAGGCCGCCACCGGCCGACACCCGACCCACGAGGAGATCCTCGACGCGCTGAGTTAGCGGGACGCGTCCGGGTTGGCGGGCCCGACGTTCCCGCGGGGCTGTATTCCACAGAACGCTCGTGTCTTCCAGTCGAGTCCCATGTCGTCCATAAGTTGCCTTGTATTATTGATTTGTCACGGCATGCCGGTGTCGCCGTCGTCCCGAGCCGACCGATTCCGTCCCCTTGCATCTCCCGCCATGTGGTGTGTATTATGGTGGGTATGACGCTCCCGCGACGACCACCGAAACGCAAGCCGCGCGGCAGGCACCCCCACAACGCGCTCTCGCCCGCCTTCGTCCGCCACGTTAGCGAGGCCGGACGGTACTGCGACGGCAACGGCCTGTACCTCGATGTCCGCCCCTC
>JAPPBA010000180.1 GCA_026705295.1 Candidatus Palauibacter australiensis | reverse complement strand
ACTTACGTGATTCCCTGCCGTGATTCGCGCTTCCTCGCGCCCGTTGCACCAGCGGGTCGTCCTCCGCGACCGGCGAGGGGCTGAAGAGACCGGGGCCGGCCGGGCACACCTCGAGCGCGGCTTCCTCGTTCGCCCCGGAGGGCACGTCTCTCTCGGCGGGCATTGGATTGCACGCGTCGGAGGGGCAGAGCTCGAACCCGTCTGCGGTGGAACTCCGCATGGCGAACAGGAAGCGGCCGCCGACGATCTCCACTCGCGTGATGAACGGCTCCGGGGCGTCGATGTACTGCTGGAGGATCATCCGGGCGCCGGGCCCGGCATCGAAGCCGTCGCCGTCGAGATGCCCCTCGAGTTCCCGCGCGTCGCGGAAGAGCCGGATCCCCAGCCCCTTGCCGCCCTGGTCGTGCTTCGTGATGAACGGGCCGTCGAAGGTGGCGGCGGCTTCGAGCAGGTACTGCCTCCCCACGGCCAGCACGGTGCGGGGCGTACGGATCCCGTGCCGGCGGAGGACGAGATCCTGCCGGAGCTTGCTCATCTCCAACTCGAAGGCGCCGAGCCCGTTGATCACCCGGCGGTCGTGCGCCTCCAGCCAGTACAGGAGCTGGCGGGCGAGTTCCACTGTGTGGACGTGGCCGCGCGTGTGCGATGAGGGGCTGATGCGGTTGATCCAGATGCCCTCGGGAGGCGGCGCCGATGGGTCGACGAGCCCCTCGTTCACGTGTACGAGGCGGACGCGGAAGCCTTCACTCGCGAGCGCCTCCTGAAGGGGCGGAATCCAGGCCGGGTTTTCGTACAGCACATGTATCTGCGGCAAAGCGGGACGAATCATGGGTTTCTCTCGGGTTGAGTCCGGTTGCACGGGGCACAAAAAAAGCCGCCCGGGTCGGTGGACCGGGGCGGCTCGAAGAGACGTTTTGAGCTTGGGGCTCAGCGCATCAACACACCCGGATCCACGCGTCGTGGAGACACGAACACATACAAGCGCAGGTGCTACAGGCGCAGGTCGCTCCGCGGGCGCGGAGAGGTCGGATGTCAGACGCGCGAATCATGGCGCAAGAAGATGTGCCGGCGGGCATCGCGGAGCAACTGCGGTGTCAGCGCCCAAATCATGACGGTCCCCTTCAGCCACTGCCTTACTCCGCCAGCCCCTTCTCGTTCAGCACTTCCCACACCTTGTCGGGAGTGATCGGGATGTCGAGGTGCGTCACGCCCAGGTGCGCGAGCGCGTCCACCACGGCGTTCGCGATGGCTGGAGGTGCGCCCACCGTCGCGGACTCGCCGACGCCCTTGGCGCCGAGAGGGTGGTGGGGTGACGGGGTGATCGTGTGGCCGGTCTCCCAGGCCGGGGTCTCCATGGAGGTCGGGACGAGGTAGTCCATGAAGGAGCCGGCGAGGTTGTTGCCGTCCTCGTCGTAGGGGATCTCCTCGAACAGGGCGGGGCCGATGCCCTGGGTGAGGCCGCCGTGGATCTGGCCCTGCACGATCATGGGGTTGATGATGTTGCCGCAGTCGTCCACGGCCACGAAGCGGCGCACCGTCACCTCGCCCGTGCCGCGGTCGATGTCCACCACGCAGATGTACGTGCCGAAGGGGAAGGTGAGGTTGGGCGGGTCGTAGTAGTTCGTCGCCTCCATCCCCGGCTCCATCCCCTCCGGGAGGTTCGTGTAGGCGGCGAAGGCGCAGTCCTGGATCGTGACGGACCGGTCGGGGGCGCCCTTCACGGAGAACTTGCCGGGCTCCCACTCGAGGTCCTCCTCGCTCACCTCCATCAGATGGGCGGCGATTTTCGCGGCCTTGGCGCGGATCTGGCGCGCGGCCATCGCTCCCGCGGCCCCGGCGGTCGGGGTGGAGCGGCTGGCGTACGTGCCGAGGCCGTACGGGGCGGTGTCGGTGTCGCCCTCCTCGACCTGGACGTGCGCGGCGGGGAGGCCGAGTTCCTCGGCGATGATCTGCGCGTAGGTGGTCTCGTGGCCCTGGCCCTGCGACTTGGTGCCGAAGCGGGCGATCGCCTTGCCCGTGGGGTGCACGCGCACCTCGGCGGAGTCGAACATCTTGATGCCGAGGATGTCGAAGTCCTTGGACGGTCCCGCGCCGAGCACCTCGGTGAAGCTGCACACGCCGATCCCCATCAACTCGCCGCGCGCGCGCTTCTCGGCCTGCTCGCGGCGCAGGTCGTCGTAGCCGATCATCTCCTTCGCCTTGTCCATCGCGGCCTGGTAGTCGCCGCTGTCGTACTCCCAGCCCAGCGGCGACTGGTAGGGGAAGGCTTCCTTCGGGATGAAGTTCTCCTCGCGCAGTTGCGCCGGGTCCTTCCCGATCTTGTGCGCCAGCGTGTCCACGACGCGCTCCATGCAGTGCACGGCCTCGGTCACGCGGAAGGAGCAGCGGTAGGCGACGCCGCCCGGCGGCTTGTTCGTGTAGACCGCGTCCACCTCGGCGTACGCCTGCTCCATGTCGTAGGAGCCGGTGCAGATGGAGAAGAGGCCGGCGGGGAACTTGGAGGGCGCGGCCTGCGCGTCGGAGTAGCCGTGGTCGGCGAGCGTCTTGATGCGGAGTCCGCGGATCTTGCCGTCGGCGTCGGCCGCGAGTTCGGCGTCCATGTGGTAGTCGCGCGCGAACGAGTCGGCCTGGAGGTTCTCCATCCGGTCCTCGATCCACTTGACCGGCTTGCCCAGCACGACGGAGGCCGCGATCGCGACCACGTAGCCGGGATAGACCGGCACCTTGCCGCCGAAGCCGCCCCCGATGTCGGGCGACACGACGCGGATCTTCTCCTCGGAGAGCCCGACATGTCCGGCCACGAGCGCGAGCACGGTGCGGATCGCGTGCGGGGCCTGCGTCGTCATGTAGACGGTGAGATGGCCCTCGACGGGGTTGAAGTCGGCCACGCAGCCGCAGGTCTCGATCGAGGCGACGTGGATGCGCGGCACGTGCATGCTCTCGCGCACGACGACGTCCGCCTCCTCGAACACCTTGTCGGTCGCCTCCTTGTCGCCGGCCTCCCAGTGCCAGATGCGGTTGTCGGTCTGGCCCTCCTTGTCGGTGCGGAGGACGGGTGCGTCGTCCTCGAGCGCCTTGAAGGGGTCGATGACGGGTTTCATGGGCTCGTAGTCGACCTCGACCGCGGCCACGCCGTCAGCAGCGGCGTAGCGCGAGGTCGCGATGACGGCCGCGACCTCCTGCGCCTGGTACATGACGGTGTCCGTGGGGAGCACCATCTGGGTGTCCGACATGAGCGTCGGCATCCAGTGCAGGTTGTACGCCTCGAGGTCCTTGCCGGTGAGGACGGCGAGCACGCCGGGCACCTCCAGCGCCTTGCTCGAGTCGATGCCCTTGATCTTCCCGTAGGCGATCGGGCTGCGGACGATGTCGAGCCACAGCATGCCGGGGAGAACGATGTCGTCGATGTAGTTGCCTTTGCCCTGCAGGAAGCGCGGGTCCTCCTTGCGCTTCATGGAGTGCCCCATGCCGCAGATGTCGGCGGAAGTCTTCGGTGCCATCAGCTGTCCTCCCCGTCGGTCGCGGCGTTGGCGGTTTCGGCGGCGGCGGCGCCCATCTTCTCGGCGGCGTACTGCACCGCCTTCACGATGTTCACGTAGCCGGTGCAGCGGCAGAGATTGCCGGAGATCGCCTCGCGGATCTCGGCCTCGCTCGGGTTCGGGTTCGCCTCGAGGAGGGCGGCGCCGGTCATCAGCATGCCGGGCGTGCAGAAGCCGCACTGGAGGCCGTGCTTCTCCCAGAAGCCCTCCTGGAGCGCGTGCATGCCGTCGGCTCCGGCGAGCCCCTCCACGGTCCCGATCTCGGCCCCGTCGGCCTGCACGGCGAGCACGGTGCACGACTTCGTCGGCTTGCCGTCGATCAGCACGGTGCAGGCGCCGCAATGGGTCGTGTCGCAGCCGATGTGGGTGCCGGTGAGCCGCAGCTCATCGCGGATCAGGTGGACGAGCAGCATGCGCGCCTCGACCTGAGTCTCATGCGCCTCGCCGTTCACGGTGACGCGGATCGGAATTGTCGCCATCGCTCTATCCTCCCGCTCCGGCGCGCGCGAGCGCCTGGCGTATGGCTCTCGCCGTCAGCACGCGGGCCATGTTCCTCTTGTATTCGACGGAGCCGCGCCGGTCCTCGACCGGTTCGGTCATGTCGGCCGCGGCCTGGGCGGCGGCGGCGATGACCTCGTCCGCGTCGGGCGCCTTCGTGATCGCGTCGCGGACCCGCTCGATGGCGCCACGCAGCCCGCCCGCCGGCACGAAGTCCGCGCCGAGCAGCGTCTCTTCGGCGGCGGTCGCACGGATGGGCGCGAAGCCCAGGTTCGTGAGCCCGACGCCGGCCTGCGTCACCTTGCCGTCGTCGTCCAGCGTGAGCTGCACCGCCGCGCCGGCCACGGCGTAGTCGCCCACCTTGCGCTCGAGCTTCACGTAGGCGCCGCCGCTGCCGGCGGAAGGGACCGGGATCCGGATCTCCGTGAGGATCTCGTCCTCCCCGAGCGCGGTCATGAAGAGACCGTGGAAGAAGTCGTCGATGTCGATCGTGCGCTCGCCATTGGGCCCGGTGGCGACGACGCGGGCGCGCAGGGCGAGCATCGTAGCCGGGTGGTCGTTCGCCGGGTCGCCGTGGGCGATGTTGCCGCACACCGTGGCGCGGTTGCGCACGAGCGGGTCCGCGATCACGCGGGCGGTGTCGAGCAGGATCGGATAGCGGTCGGCCACCGCCGCGGATTCCTCGAGTTGCGTCTCGGTCACGAGCGCGCCGATGCGGAGGTAGCCGTCCCGTTCCTCGATCGTGTCGAGCCCGGGGATGCGGCCGATGTCGATGATGTGTGCGGGAGAGGCGAGCCGAAGCTTCATCATCGGGAGGAGGCTCTGCCCGCCCGAAATCACCTTCGCGTCGTCCAGTTCACCGAGGAGGCCGATCGCGTCTTCCAGTTCGGCCGGCGCGTGGTAGTCGAACTGCGGGGGAATCATTCCTCTGCCTCCTTCGGCTCGTCCTCGAGGGCGCTCGTCAATCGCCTGACGAACTCCTGCAACATTCGCTTGGAGACGACCTGGGTCATGCCGCGGCCGAGCTGCGCGAGGATCCCCGTGACGGTGACGTCCGAGTCCATCGTCACCTCGGACCCGCCGTCCGGCAGCGCCGCCACCCGGCTGTTCATCGTCATGTCGGCGGTACCCATGCCGGCCTTGCCCTGGCCCAGCGCGCGGACCACCGCGGACCGCTCCTCTTCGTTCAACTCGAAGGATACTGTCCCGGTATAGGCGGCGACGAGGGGTCCGACCTTGACGGTCATGCCGCCCTCCCAGGTCGTGTCGTCGATTTGCTCCGTGATTTCCGCCCCCGGCAGGAGTTCGGAGAGCTGCCGCGGGTCGGAGAGAATCGCCCACACCTCGGCGGCGGGCGCGTCGATCGTGAACCCTTCCTCGATTCTCATGGGCCTCTGTCCTCCATCGTCACCCGCGCGGAGCGTCTGCGATGAACCACGAGGACATAGGCGATGACGGCACCGATGGATACCACCATGCCGATGTTCCCGTAGGTCGTATTGACCTGCAGTCCAAGGAACAACGAGAACGAGAACATCAGGTACAGCAATGCGATCACCGCCACGTGTACGGCGACCTTCAGCGCGGTCTTCATTGCTGCCCCCTCGTCACGTGTTGCTGGAGATATGCTTCCGGCGAGGCGTCGAATCGAGTTCGGCAGCCCTCGCAGCAGAAGTAGACGGGCTCCCCCTCGAAGACGGAGGACGGAGAACCCGCCACCGGGACGGTCATGCCGCAGACGGGATCCGTCGCCTGCCCCCGGCTCTCCAGCTCGCCAGCCGCCGCTTCCGCCGCGGACGCGTCACGGACCCCGCCCGCGTCGCTGGACTCGACCGCCTTCGCCCCCGTCCGTTGTGCCTCGAGCTGGACGATTTCCGCGAGGATGCTCACGGCGATCTCCTCGGGGCTTTCGGCGCCGATATTCAGCCCGGCGGGCCCCCGAACCCGGGCGATCCGGGCCTCGTCGAGTCCGTGAGCGGCGAGGACGCGGCGCACTTCTTCCATCCGGGTGGGGGAGGCGATCACGCCCAGGTAGTCCGGGGCGGCGGCCGCCAACTCCGCGAGCGAGCGCTCGTCTCGGCGTCCCATGGTGGCGACGACCCCGTACAGCCTCCAGCCGCGGGGGCGTTCGGCGTAGCGCGCCGCCGTCTCGGCCAGATCGTCCACGAGTTCGTCGGCGGCGGCCTCCAGCACCTCATCTTCGGAGACCTCTTCGGAAGGCTCGGCTACGGTGGTGTATCCCATCGCGCCGCCGAGGCGCACGAGCGCGAGGGCGACGGGCGAACGTCCCGCCACGATGAGGACGGGAGCCGGAAGAACCGGATTCACGTGCACTTCCACCTTCCCTCCGCTGCTGCAGGACATGGGTACTGGGACCAGGCCGTCCGGGCGTCCGGGACTCGACCCGAAGGCGAGGAGCCTGGGCTCCCCCTGGTCCAGGGTCTCCAGCGCGTGACGGATCACCTCCGACCGGGTGCAACTGCCGCCGATCCAGCCGTGCATGACGCCGTCCGCCGAGATCAGCGCCATGTTGCCCGGCTTCCCGCTCGTAGGGCGCTCGCTCCGCACCACCGTGGCCAGCGCGTACGGCCGGCGCTCGGACGTGAGCCGCGCCGCGAGATCGAGCAGGTCGCGTTTCACGGGAGATTCTCCGCGCGGAGCCCCACCCCGGCGAGTTCCAGCCGCGCGGACTCGTACTCATCCGGCCGGTCGAGGTCCCTGAGCCGGTCGGGCGGCCAGTCGACGAGGACCGCCTGCTCGTGGTGGCGGCGCACGACCTCCCGCCCGCACCCCGCCCGCATCCGGGAGATCTCGCCGAACAGGCTGCGGTCGTACAGGATGGGCGGCGCGTTCACCTCGCCGTAGCGCGACACGACGAGCGGCGCGTCGGTCTCCGCGTGCCGTTCCACCAGCGTACGCACCATGCGCTCGGTCACGAAGGGCATGTCGGGGAGCATGACGACGGCGGCCCCGCGGGACGCCGGCACCGCGGCGACCCCGCACGCCACGGAGGTCTGGATGCCCGTCTCGTGGTCGGGGTTGAACACCGGTGCGCAGGCGAGATTCGCGACCTCCCGTTCGACCGCCCCCCGGAAACGTCCCGTGACGAGAATGATGGGGTCGAGTCCGGCCTCACCCGCGAGGCGGACGGCCCGGCGCACGAGGGTCTCGCCACCGATGTCCAGCAGGAGCTTGTTGCGCTCCATGCGGGTCGATGACCCGGCGGCCAGCACGATCCCCGCTACCCGGCGCTCGTCGGACATGGACTTCAAGGTAGGTCGGCGCCGGATACCGTCGCGAGACCGGCGCTCCGCGAGAGAGGCAGGCTTGGCTCATGGCGCGCGACGGCGGCGGCGTCCGGCGAGACCGCGCGCCACGGCGATGCCCGAGAGAATGACGGCGGCGCCCGCCAGTTGCTGCGGCGTGGGCGTCTCTCCCAGCCACATCCACGCCGTCGCCAGCGCGATCACCGGGACGAGGTTCTGGTACACCGCCGTCCGGCTCTGTCCGATAGTCTTCATGCCCCGCGACCAGAGCAGGTAGGCGATCGCGATCCCGAAGACGCCCGTGTAGGCCGTCGCGAACCAGATCCCCACCGGGATCGAACTCCAGTCGACGCGCGTCAGGTCCGGGATCCCCATGGCGACGATGACGGGAAGGGCGGCCCAGAGCGTCCACCCCGTCACCTCCAGCGCCCCGCGGCGCTTCGTGATGCGCCGTCCGAAGACGGTGAAGGACGCCCAGGAGAGCGCGGCCCCGAGGACGAGCAGATCGCCGAGACCGGCGCCTCCGACTTCCTGCGTGCCGCCGGTGATGAGGATCGCCATCCCGGCGATCGTCGCGGCGACACCCAGGAGCATCGCGAGGCTGAATCGCTCCCGCCCGAGCGCGGACGCGATGAGGAGCACCCACACGGGACTCGTGGAGAGGAGCAGCGCCGCGTTCCCGGTCAGCGTCAGGTCGATCCCGTAGATGAAGGTGGCCTGGAAGATCACGTGGCCCACCACCGCGAGTCCCACAACCCGCGGCCACTCGCTCCGCGGCGGGAGGACCGGCCGCCCGGTGGCCCGGAGGAGGAACAGGACGGCCAGCGCCGCGAACGGGAAGCGCACCGCGTTGAACGCGAGCGGATCGAGTTCCCGCAGGACGATCTTCACGACGGAGAAGTTGATCCCCCAGATGATCGCCGTCGCCAGGAGTCCGAGGTCGACCGTGAGGTCGCGCGCGCGCCGGGAGTGCCGGCCGCCCTTCGAGTTCGTCAATCGCGCAAGCCATGGGGTATGGGGACAGGAGGGCCCCGGCAGGAACCCCGGGGACGGGACGGCTGAGTATATTCCGGGAGTACTCCGCGAGTCGACCGCTGTGAGGCGACCGGCCGGAATCGAACGCACACGCCGTGGCGAAACGAGCGTCCTGATGAATGACGAGTTCATGAGGCGGGCCATCGACCTGTCCGAACGCAGCGTGGAGGAGGGTGGCGGACCGTTCGGCGCCGTCGTGGTGAAGGACGGCGAGATCGTCGCGGAGGGAACGAACCGCGTCACGCTGGACAACGACCCCACGGCACACGCCGAAATCCAGGCGATTCGAAGGGCCTGCGACCGGCTGGGAACGTTCGATCTCGGCGGTTGCGAGATCTACGCGAGCTGCGAACCGTGCCCGATGTGCCTGGGAGCGATCTACTGGAGCCGGATCCGCCGCGTGTACTACGCGAACACTCGGGAGGACGCGGCGCGCATCCGGTTCAGCGACGAGGACATCTACGACGAGTTCTCCCTGCCACCCGAGGAGCGCCGGATCGTCTCGCTCGTGCGGATCCCCGCCGCCAGGGCGGGGGACGCCTTCGAGCGCTGGACCCGAACACAGGACAAGACGCCGTACTAATCGGTTCTCGTCCGCCGATTGGCTCCGATCCGCTCGGCCAGGAGCGGGCGCGCAAAATCGCGCGCGAACTGTGCGAGCAGGTGTTGGCGGGATGTGGCTGCCAGCTGACCGAGCGTGCGCCCCGGCCACCTCATCGACTGGCGGTGGAGCGTCGGTCGGGGGATCCACAGACGCCCGGCCACGCGGTCCCAGACAAGCCCGGATGACCGCAACTCGTGGGCCCGGAGAATCACGAGCGCGCGAAGGAACCGGGCGAGAGTCGTGCGTCCGGCGACACTCGTCCGAAACTCCTGAGACAACGTGACGTGAGAGCGGCGAACAGTGGCGGCCAACTCGCGCACGCTGCGAACCGGCCGGTCCGTAGCCGCCGCCTTCAGGCCGTGCGCCAGGGCCGAGCGAAGGGAGGGAGACAGGGTCGACTCCTCGATGTCCCGGGCCAGACGGAGCCCGTGGTCCTCGCCGCACGCGGCGTGGATCGCGGGGTGGAGCATGCTCGGGAGATCCTCAAACCACACGACGGCGGACACCGTGATGCCGCTTAGCTGGAGCGCGACCTCGGGGTCGGGGTCCGTGACCACGATGACGGGGACTCCGGGACAGTGATTCTTGATTATCTGCAAAGGCTTGATCCACCGCGCCAGATTCTGCGCGCGGCAGCCCAGAATCAAGCATCCGACGTCGACATCGTCGCCTGCCAGGCCGCCGATATCGGTAACGATGCGGACGGGACCCTCGACCGCATTCTCGATAGATGCGGCGTCGTACGAAGAATCCGCGACGATGTTGATCATTCGAACCTCCTCGAACTCCGACGAGGGAGACCGGAGCGGGCAATCCTTCCGTCGCGGATCAGCAGTCCGCCAGGGTCTTCCACAAGCGAAGCATGGCGCCACAGTGGGGTTAGCTCGGAAGTCATAAGCGTTTCGCGTGAACCAGGAGCTTTTCAGTATGCCGGGGCTGTTATGGAGTCCCCAGTGCGTAAATCAAGGAAACTTCGAGTTCGGCGTCAATCGTACTGGAAAATACGAATTGTTTTATTTTGGGTTATCAGTGGCAATTATGGCGGAACTATCGTCGGTAGTCTCGATCATTTTGGCTTTTCGATACGAAGAGTCCTTAACGCCGGTCATCGCGGAGAACGGTCGGTGCGGCGGAACAGCGCAAGCACCTCGCCGCTGTACTCGTCGGGCACCGCGAGGGGCAAGAGGGTGGTCCCCGTGCGCGGAGCTGAGAAAGAGCGAGACACCAAGCGCGGCCTGAGCATCCGCCACTCGCGGATCAGCCAACGATCACCGCCAACACGCTCGAAGCGAAGTTGCCCTCCGAAACGAGACTCCTCGATGCCGATGGTGCCAACGCTGGCGCGGCGGCCCGGTAAGCGACGCTCGTGGTAATCCCGTAGCGGCGGAACCAGGTATCGCCGGAGGAACGGCCGCAGCGAGGTGTAGTTGAACGCCAGTTCCCGCGGTTCGTTGGCCACGGTGTCGATCCACAGCACGCCCCTGACATCGACAACCTCCCGGCCGGGCCTCGGCTCGAACGCCAGCCCGGCCGCGACCTCAGTCCCAGTCTCGGCCTCGGCCGTGCTCAGGCAGTGCGTCGCGAGGAACCCTGGCGACGCCAGCGCGGCACCGTCCGGGGCGTAGAAGGTGGTCATCGAATCACCAACTATGTCGCCGTACCCGTACGTCTCCAGATGTCCCGGCGACGCGTTGGGCAGCGCCTCCGAGACCATGACGGTGACAGTGTCCCGTGCACGGCGGAACCTGCCGCGATTCCAAATCCTGATCGGCCGTTCCAGCCGCACAAGCAGAGAGTCGCGAGTGTCGGCGGCGGACGTCGAATCCAGGATCGGGAGGACGGACTCGTAGAGTGCGAACGCACGCCGCCGCTCCTCGGGCGTCGTCGGACAGTCGGTCTGCTCCGTCACCATCAACTCCGGGAGCGGCACCGCCCGCACCGGGATCTCGAGGCGAAGGGGTTCGGACACCTGCGCGGAGTCGATGCGGATCGGGCCGGAGGTCCAGGAATCGTAGCCGATGCGCGACACGCGCACGCGGTACGTGCCCGGAGGCGGCAGCGGCAGGCTGAACGAGCCGCTGGCGTTCGACAGCGTCTCCCACACGACGGCGCCGTCGAGACCGTCGAGCGATACGAGCGCCCCGTCCACTGGCGCGCCGTCGCCCTCCGACAAGAGGAGGCCCGTCAGCCGCGCGCCGGGCTCCTGAGCGGCGACCACGGGCGCAAGCAGGCCCAGCGCGAAGCTCGCGACGAAGGCCGCGCCGATGGATGCGGGCGCGGTCAACGTCCACCTTTGTCCCGCTGCGACCGGAAGATCGCGAGGATTCTGCCGCTGTGCGTTAGCGGAACAGCCTTCGGCCGGACGTACGCTCCGAGGACGACGTCGCTACGAAAGAAGATGGCAAGGTGTGGACGAACGATCCTCCACTCGCGCACAAGCCACCCGCCACCTTCGATTCGCTCGAAGTGGAGGGCGCCGCCGTAGTCCGACTCGATCAACTCGATCGCGTGGAACCTGACGCGACGCCCCAGTTCCTCCTGGCGCCGCGATAGTACATGACTCTCCAGGTTCGGCAGCAGGTATCTCCGCAAGAACGGACGCAAGGAGGTATACCTAAACTCCAACTTCTGCGGTTCCACGGCGACCGTATCGATCCACAGGACGCCCTGGACATCGACCACATCGCGGTCGAGCCTGGGCTGGAAGGACAGCCCCGCGGTGACCTCATCCTCTGCCTTCGTCGTGCTGAGGCAGTGCGTCGCGAGGAAGCCCGGCGACGCCAGCGCTTCTCCGTCAGGGGCGTAGAAGGTGGTGGTTGAGTCGTTGACCGCCTCCGCGTACCCGAACGCCTCGAGGTGTGTCGGCGCCGCGTTGTTCAGGGCCTTCGGCACGACAACCGTTACTGTGTCCTGCACATATCGGAAGCTGCCGCGTCTCCACACCCTGACCGGTCGATCCAGCCGAACGACCAGAGAGTCGAAGACCTCTTCGGCCGACATCGAGACGAGGGCCGGGAGAACCGATTCGTAAAGTTCGAACGCACGCCGCCGCTCCTCGGGCGTCGTCGGACAGTCGGTCTGCTCCGTGACCAGCAGCTCCGGGAGCGGCACTGCCCGCACCGGGATCTCGAGGCGCAGGGGGCCGGTCGCCTGCGCGGAGTCGATGCGGATCGGGCCGGAGGTCCACGACTCGTAGCCGATGCGCGACACCCGCACGCGGTACGTGCCCGGAGGCGGGAGCGGCAGGCTGAACGCGCCGCTGGCGTTCGACAGCGTCTCCCACACGACGACGCCGTCGACACCGTCGAGCGACACGACCGCCCCGTCCACGGGCGCCCCGTCGCCCTCCGACACGAGGATGCCCGTCAGCCGCGCGCCGGGCTCCTGCGCGGCGACCGCAAGCGCAAGCAGGGCCAACGCGAAGCTCGCGGCGAGGGCCGCGCGGACACCGGCGTAACGAATCATGCGGTCATCCGCCGGCGCGCCTGACCCGTAGTACTTGAACCGCGGGCACGTCGAACGCATCGCGCACCTCTGCCCACACCCGGTCTCCGCTCACGGCGAGCAGCCGGGCATCCTCGGGGGCCGCCACAGTCGACACCTCGCCCGCGCGACCCTCCCCGGAGATGACGATCCACTCGTTCGACCGACCGGACGGGTCGTGGATTTGAAACCACATGTCGCCGTTCGGGTCCATGATCACACCCTCGTCGATGATGCCCCGCCCGCGATTCTCGACCGGCGGGTGGTGGCCGGGCGCGTCGAGCGCCTCCATCACCGCGCCGACCGCTGCCGAGCGGCTGGGGAACGCGCCGAGTTCGACCACCCGCTCCACGGCCTCGAGATCTTCCGCCCACGCCCGGATCTCGCCGGCGTCGAGGGGGCGCGGCTCGTACGACACCTTCACGGTGTCCACGATACCTCGCAACACGTCGTGCCGCTCCACGACGAAGAACGCGGGCGAGCCCGCTGGCGTCGGACGCCGGATGACCGCGACGCGCCGCCCGCCGGGCCCCACGGCGATCATATCACTGTGAGAAAACGGATTGCGCAGTTGCAGGCTGCCGTCGCCCGTCGGTATCCGGGCCGCGACGGATCGGTCCCGAAGGTCCAGAAGCGCAAGGGGAGAGCCTTCCGGATCGGCCCCGCGCTCGACGCGAAATGCGAGCACCTCCGCCAGTACGTCCCTCTCCGCCCACCTGAAGGCCATTATGCTCTGGTCCGCCAGGGCCGCGAACGGTCGCACGATCTCGCCGTCCGCCGTCGCGGCATCCC
The DNA here is from genome assembly GCA_026705295.1 of Candidatus Palauibacter australiensis. Classification (NCBI taxonomy): domain Bacteria; kingdom Pseudomonadati; phylum Gemmatimonadota; class Gemmatimonadia; order Candidatus Palauibacterales; family Candidatus Palauibacteraceae; genus Candidatus Palauibacter; species Candidatus Palauibacter australiensis. The sequence goes on along the minus strand of JAPPBA010000180.1, from coordinate 60,275 downwards.
ACGTGGCCGGGCCGAAGTCCGCCAGGCTCTCCCCGGTCGAAGCATCATAGAGGTTGACGCGGCGCCGCGCATCCGCGACCCACAGCGTGTCGCGCCCCAGCAGCCCGAGACGCCACGGCGAAAGCAATTCGCCCGGACCCTCGCCACGCCGACCGATTCGCCGCCGGAAGGACCCGTCCGGGCCGAACGCCAACACGCCTTCCGTGCGCGCATCGAGCATGAACACTGACCCGTCCGCCGCTTGGACCAACTGCACGATGTACGTGAGGGGCACGCTGTCGGGGACCGCCAGGCCGGCGACCGCGACGAGCGTGTCGCGACGCTCCTGGGCCGAGAGGCCCGCGGCTGCGGCGAACACCGCCACGACGGCAAGCACCACCTTGAGCATGATCCGATCCCCCATCCGTCCTTCGAGGCCGCCGATGATCGGAGGATGCACCGGGCCCTGGTTTCCTCCGATCATCGGCAACGCCCGAGCGGCCTCAGATGACGATGGACTCGGTCCGGCGACGCATGTCCTCCGCCTCATCCGCACTGTAGGCTCTCGCTACGATGCGGTTCTTGCAGTCACGAACGTGTTGGAACGTCGACTGCGGTGTCCCGGGTGCGTCGGATGTTACCGATGCGAATGTTCGCTCTCGCACGAGCGCGCCGTCCGCACCGACGGATGTGGACTGGGTGCGCGGGATGCGAGGATCACACCACAGGCGGCCCCACGAAACACAAAACGAAATGCCCCCCCATTCGCCGCTATAGCACGAGTCGTTGAGATACGGACCGTCAGATGTACACTCAGCCGTCAAGGAATCGCACGTCTCACACCACTGTGCTTGGACGGTGTCCGGCGTCAGAACTGCGACGCCGAGGATGATCGCGGCGGCGATCATCCAGTTGGAGATCTTCTTCGTTAGCATGTTTCTGCTCCTTGGTTTCGGGTTCACTTCCTGGCCCGGTGTGGTTGCCAAGTCCATTCGTAGGTGAGGATTTCGACGTGGTCCGTCCGGCGGAGGGCAAGCAGTTGCCGTCGGTCCGGCGCGGTGTCGAGAATCCCGAACGGAACGTCGATGACCCGCCGGCGCGTGAACGCGCCCGATGAATCGTAGATGACAAGGTGACGCCGGTCCGACGCGAGATCGGCCAGCACCTGGACGAAGCCGGAGTCGAGGGCGAACACGCCCGTGCCGACCCACGGGTCGCTCGCGTAGTAAGTCTCGTTGCCGGCAGGGATAAGCCCCGCCGCTGTGCGGTCGCCGCCGTCCGCGGCGGCCGACCAGGCGAACGGATAGTGGCGCGACGAGACGATGATGCCGCGTGGCCCGCTCGACACGGAGATGGCCGCGCTGTCGGACCACGCGATCGGCAGATCGACGCCCGACCGGGAGGTCGTGCCACCGCCCCTCACGAGCGAGACCCACGTCGTCGGGATTCCGTCGGGTCCGCCGAGGCCCGTCCCGCTGGCGGACACCCAGCCGGTCGCGTCACGAGCCGCGGGCAGGCTCGGGTCGGGGCCGCTCCAGGCGGTCGCGCGGCATTGGTCATCGGAGAAGCGGATGACTTGCGGCTCATTCGCCCCCGCGATGCCCCCGTCGATGATCTCGATTACGGGCGCTCCCCCCGCCGCCGGGGTGCTCACGAAGGCCGCTCCGAGCGGCGCGCGAACCCTCTCGGGGCACACGGCGCGCGCCTCGGCGTGGCGCGTCGATGCGATCCAAACCGTATCGCCACTCCAGAACAGTCTGGCATCCCCTCGCGGAGACAGCGCACCGCCGCGAACGAGAACGTGCCCAGGCATTTCATGCCTGCCGGACTCGGTCAGCACCAGCCGGCCCGCCTGTGCGGACACGCGCCCGTTCGACGCGATCCACGCCGTGCAGCAGATGGCGATCAACCGCCTGTGTGATGTAGCCCGTGGTCGTCGCATGTCCCCGTGTGTCTGCTTTCTGCCGTCGTCTTACGACCCACTCCTGACCTGGATCGGTCCACAAGAGGAAAGAACCGATAGCCACATGAGGCTCCCGACAATGTCAAAACCGATGGTTAGGCGTATCAAAAGTGTTGTTTTGGCCGCGCCGCGCCCCGACCTGGTTCGGCAGGCGACCCCGAGTCCGCGAATCGTTGAAGCCGAAGCGGCGGGCCATCGACCTGTCCGAACGCAGCGTGGAGGAGGGCGGCGGGACCGGACGCCGTACTAATGGGAATTCGCCGACGAGTCCCGGCGCTTGCGGGGTAGACTCGCACGCGCGGGTCCCACAAATGGGGGATTGTCCCTCCCAGACCCCTCGCTAGCTTGCGCTGGACCGACTTGCGGCTGGGTGTAGACGGAGAATCGGAATGAGCCGAAGAAGTGGGACGAACTTCAAGGCCTCGTGTTTCGTGCTCATCCTGCTCGCGGGCTGCGGTGGCCAGGATCCGATGGGACCCGTCCCGCCCCCGACCGCCGGCATCACTGTGTTCGCGCGCGCGGACTACCGCGGTCCCCATCGAACCTTCCTCGACGATGTGGAGGACCTGAAGCGGCTGGTCGACGATCCTCAACCCCGTGAAGAGGAGTGCGCCGACAAGATCTTCGGTCAGGAATACTGGACGGACTGTGTCTCTTCCATCCGAGTCGCCGACGGGTGGCAAGCGGTCGTGTACCAGCACGATACTTATCGCGGGGACAGCCTCGTCGTCACGTCCGACATCCCGGACCTCAGCGCGATACAAATGCCATCATCACCCGAATTCCCAACGTGGACCTGGGATGAAACGATCTCATCGATACGCGTACGGCGGGAGACGCGCCCCTGAGCGCGGCTGATTACAAGGCGCGGATGGAAGGGAACGTCACGAGAATCGACTGAAATCGTTTCGTTCTTGCCCGGCCTCCGCAAGGGTCTTGAGCACGACACCTGCGTTCGAGGGCGGCTCAACGTTGACCGGGTGCGGTGCGTTCTCTAAGGTGCCGCCGCCGCGGCCGTTCCCGGGCGGGGCGGCGCGCCGATCCGCGGGACGGAAGGGGAGCCATGGCAAACCAGGTCGATGCCGGACGATCCAGGCGCCGCATGCGCTTGCTGTCCGGAGTCCTGGTGGGCCTTTCGCTCGTCGTCGTCGGTCTCGCGGAAGGTTCGCATACCCATGACGACGGGGACGATTCCCCGGCGGCGTGTCTCGTATGCGAGCTGGTGCACAAGGTGGGGCCCGTAGTCTCCTCGGCCACGCTGAGCGTCGGCGGCCCCAGTCTCGTGCGGGCTCCCGCCCTGCGCGAAGGCCGGCTGAATGTCCGGGCCGTCCATCTCTCCCCTCACCGTAGCCGCGCTCCTCCGCTTCCCATCTCTCTGTAGCGAAAGCTGTAACGAAGAGCCGCCCTGCCGGTCCGGAGACCGGCGGGAGACGTGTCGACCGTTGCGCCGGTGACCGGCGCGGCAAACGCGAGAGATGGAGATCCATGCAGACCGCCGAATCGGGTGCGGGGCGACCGCCCCTCCTCGAGGCTCGCGGGCTCAGCAAGCGCTACGGCGCCACGCAGGCCCTCGATTCCCTCGACCTGGCCATCGAGCCGGGAGAGGTCTACTGCCTCCTCGGCCCCAACGGGGCGGGGAAGACCACGACGATCAACCTTTTCCTCGGCTTCGTGCCGCCGTCCGGGGGCCAGGCCCTGGTGTCCGGGATGGACGTGTCCACCCACGACCGGGAGACGAAGCACAGGCTCGCCTACATCCCGGAACAGGTGATGCTGTACCGCAACCTCAGCGGTCTTGAGAACCTCGAGTACTTCGCCGCCCTGGGCGGGAAGGGGTCGCTGGGGCGCGAACGGCTCGCGGACATCCTCGTCGAAGCCGGTCTGGAGGGCGACGCGGTCGACCGCCGCGTGTCCGAGTACTCCAAGGGCATGCGGCAGAAGGTCGGCATCGCGATCGCGATGGCCAAGGAGGCCGATGCCCTCCTGCTCGATGAGCCGACGTCCGGTCTCGACCCCAAGGCCTCCAACGAGTTCTCGGCGCTGATCGAGCGGCTCAGGCACGGCGGCGTCGCGGTGCTCATGGCCACCCACGACCTGTTTCGCGCCAAGGAGACGGGGACGCGCGTGGGCATCATGCGCTACGGAAGCCTCGTCACGGAGCTGGGCACGGACGAGATCGGCCACGCGGATCTCGAACGCGTCTACCTGGAACACATGCATGACTAGGAGTCGGCGATGATCAGGCACATTATCCGCAAGGAATTCAGCGACGTGCTTCGGGACGGCCGTTTCCGCTGGTGCTCCATCCTCGTGGGAGCGCTGCTGCTCGTCTCCCTGGGCCACGGATGGGTCCAGGCGCGGGAGGCTCAGCGCGAGCACGCGGCCGCGCAGGCGACGGCCCGCGACCACTGGGAGTCGCAGGGCGAGAAGAATCCCCATTCCGCGGCCCACTACGGCATCTATGCGTTCAAGCCCCGCCTCGCGCTGTCCTTCGTGGACGAGGGCGTGGACCCGTACACCGGGACCTCCGTGTGGCTCGAGGCGCACCGGCAGAACGACTTCCTGCTGCGACCGGCCCAGGACGCGACGGCGGCCCAGCGGGTCGGGGCGCTCACGGCGGCGCAGGTGCTGCAACACCTCGTGCCCCTGCTGATCATCCTGCTCACCTTCGGGGCGCTCGCCGGCGAGCGGGAACGGGGCACGCTTCGCCAACTGCTTGCGACCGGGGTCGGGCGGCGCGATCTGGCGCTGGGCAAGGCGCTCGGCATCGCCGGCGCGCTGGCGCTGCTGCTCGTGCCCGCGGCGGCGGTGGGGGCGGCGGCCCTCGTCGTCGGAAGCCCCGGTCCGGCGGCATCGCCGGTGGCCCGGGCCGCGGTCCTGTCCGTCGTCTACCTGGTCTATTTCGCCGCCTTCCTCGCCCTCTCCCTGGCCGTCTCCGCCTGGGCCCGCTCGACGCGCACCGCGCTCGTGATCCTGCTGGGCGTGTGGGTCGTGAACGGGCTCGTCGCGCCGCGCGTGGCGGTGGATCTGTCCAAGTGGATGCACCCGACGCCCTCCGCCCTTGAGTTTGCTCAGACGGTTGAACGGGAGATGGCCAGTGGCACGGAGGACATCCCCCGTCCGGACAACGACGCGCTGACCGAGGACCTGCTGACGGAGTACGGCGTCGAGCGGGTCGAAGACCTGCCGATCAACCAGTCGGGCGTCCTGCTCCAGGCGAGCGAGGAGTTCGGCGACCGGATCTTCGACCGCAACTACGGCGCGCTCTGGGACACGTTCGAGCGCCAGGGGGCCGTCCACGAGCTGGTCGCGGTGGCGGCGCCGCTGCTCGCGGTGCGCGCGCTCTCCATGGGACTGGCCGGAACCGACGTCGAGCAGCACCGGCACTTCGCGAGCGCCGCGGAGACGTACCGCCGGGACCTGATGCGGCGGATGAACGGCGACCTCACGGAGAACTCCCTATCGGGCGATTTCTCCTACCAGGCCGGGGCCGAACTCTGGGAGTCCACGCCGCCGCTGCGGTACGATGCCCCGACGCTGGGCTGGGTGCTCGGCAACCGGATTCTGTCGCTCGTCGTTCTCGGGGGATGGCTCGTGGGAGCGGTCCTGATGGCCGCGGCGCGCGTACGGCGCGCGGAGGTGGCGTAGGATGACCGCGCGCACCGTGCTCCGGAACGAATGGCGTCTGCTCATGGCGGACCGGCCGCTCCGAATCGCGCTCGGGCTCTTCGCGCTCCTGCTCGTATACGCGCTGGCCAACGGCGTGGTCTGGACGCGCTTTCAGGAGCGCACCGTGGAGGCCGCGCAGGCCGGCAACGTCGAGCGAACGCAAGCTCTCGCGCAGGAGCTGGCCGACATCGAAGCCGGTGCGGAACCCGCTTCGCGCTTCTCGGATCCGCGACTGCCGAACGTGATGGGCGGGGCGCGGGGCCGGCACACGGCGGTCCTGACGCCGGGCCCCCTGACGGCGCTCACGGTCGGACAGAGCGACCTGCTGCCGTATTACTACGACGTCAACATCTACACGAACGAGTCGTCGTTCCAGCAGAACGGTGAGGTCGAGAGTCCCCTGAACCTGATGGTCGGGCGCTTCGACCTGGCCTTCGTGGTCATCTACCTGCTGCCGCTGCTCGTGCTGGCCCTGAGCTTCAACGTCCTCTCGGAGGAGCGCGAGCAGGGGACGCTGGCGCTGACCCTGTCGCAGCCCGTGTCGGCGCGGGGCGTCGTGGCGGCGAAGCTGGCCTTCCGCGCCCTCGTGGCGGTGGGCATGGTGCTGGCGGTCTCGCTCGTCGGGCTCCTCGTGACGGGGGGCTTCGGCGCCCCGGGCCGGATCCTCCTCTGGTGCGCCGCCGTCGTCGCGTACGCGCTCTTCTGGTTCGTGCTCGCGGCGTGGGTGAACAGCCTGCGCCGGTCTTCCGCGTGGAACGCCACGGTGCTGGTGGGCGCGTGGCTGGTGCTGGTCGTCGTGCTCCCGGCCGGGATCAACATCGCGGCCGGCCTCCTGCACCCGCTGCCGTCGCGGGTACAGATGATCACCGCCCAGCGCGAGGCGTCGAACGATGCCGTGAACCGCCGCAGCGAACTCCTCGCCCGGTACCTGGAGGACCATCCCGAGATGGCTGAGGGCGTGGTGGCCGATGAACCCGGCCTGGGGGCGCTGGCGTGGGCCGCCACCGATGCCGTCAACCGTCGTCTGGAGGAGGTGACGGCCGAACACGACGCCAGCCGCGCGGAGCAGATCGCGCTGGTGCGCCGCTACCGCTTCCTGTCGCCGGCGCTCATGGCCCAGGAGGTGCTCCTCGACGCGGCGGGGACGGGGGACGCGCGGTTCTCCGGCTTCCAGGCGCAGGTACGCGCCTTCGCCGAGCGATGGCGGGACTTCTTCGTGCCCGCGATCGTTGCCGGCGAGCAGATGGATGCCAGCGCCATTTCAAGCGTACCGCAGTTCCACCTCGCCGAGGAGGTGTCCGGCGAAGTCACGCGTCGGGCCGCCGTTCCCCTCGGCGTTCTGGGTACGCTCCTCATCCTGGTGGGGGCGGGCGCGGGGGTCGGACTCGGCCGCGTACGGGGAGCCGACTAGCGAATGGGTCTTCGCAACGCGCTGCTCGTCGCCCGCCGTCAGGTGGGAGCGGTCCGTGAGGATCGGTACATGGTCTTCCTGCTGGGGCTCGTCATCGCCCTCGGCGTGGTCGCGGTCCTCGGAGCCCGTCATCACGCGGCGAGCGAGGCGGAACAGCGCGCCCGCTACCAGGCGATGGTCGAACGCCAGTGGCTGGAGCAGCCGGACCGTCATCCGCACCGGGTCATCCACTACGGGTTCCTCGTCTTTCGGGGTGAGGCGCCGCTCGCGTTCTTCGATCCGGGGGTCGGGACCTGGGCGGGGACCTCGCTCTTCCTGGAAGGGCATCGGCAGAACACGGCCAACTTCGGCGATGCCCGCCACGCGACCGGGATGCTGCGCTTCGGCCGCCTCACGCCGGCGAGCGTCCTGGCGCTCCTCCTGCCGCTGTTCGTCGTCGTCGCGGGCTTCGCCTCCGTGAGCGCCGAGCGAGAGAGGGGCACGCTTCGACTTCTCCTCGCCCAGGGGGCGACGCCGGCCCAGATCCTCGCGGGCAAGGTGCTGGGCACGGGGGCGGTGGCGGCCCTCGCCGCCCTTCCCATCGGTGTTGCCACTCTGGTCATCGCCGGGTCCGGGGCCGTGGGTCCGGTCTCGGCCGGGCGCCTGGCCGGGTTGGCGGGCATCTACGCGGCCTACCTCGCGGGCTGGGTGCTGGTCACCGTCCTCGCCTCCTCCTTCCGGGCCTCCTCGCGGAGCGCCCTCGCGCAATTGATCGCGGTGTGGGTCGTCCTCTGCGTCGCCGTGCCGCGCCTCGGGGCCTCCGTGGCCGGAGCGCTGCACCCGCTGCCCTCCCGCGCCGAGTTCACCGCCCAGGTGGAACGCGCGTTGAACGAGGTGGGCGACAGCCACAATCCGGAAGATCCCTTCTTCCGCTCGCTGCGGGACGAGTACCTGGCCCGCTACGAGGTGGCGTCGGTCGAGGAACTTCCCGTGAACTGGGGCGGCGTGGTGAGCCGCGAAGGGGAGGCCGTCACCAGCCGGATCCACGAGGAGCAGCAGCGGGATCTCGTCGAAGGCCAGCGCCGTCAGGACCGCGTCCTTTCCTTGGCGGGGCTGCTCTCCCCCTATCTCGCGACGAGGGACCTCTCCATGGCGGTATCCGGGACCGGGCCGGAGGCGGTGGAGGCGTTCCGGGCGCAGGCCGAAACCCACCGGTACGACCTCATACAGCGCCTCAACGATCTTCACATCAGCGAGATCCACTACGAGAACGACCGCGCCCAGCGGCTACCGCGCGAGCATTGGGCGGAATTCCCGACCTTCGGGACGCGGCCGCCCCCGCTCGGAGGGGCGCTCGCCGGTCGCGCGCTCTCGCTGGCCGCGCTCGGCCTGTGGATCCTCCTTCCGCTCCTGGGCCTCGGCCTGGCACGGGCGCGGCTGGCGCGCGTGGGGGTGGAGCGGGCCGCATCGTGAGAGCGCGGCTCCGGCTGCTCAGACTGGACATGCTCCGGCTGACGCGCTCCACCGGCGTCGCCATCGCCGTCGTCCTGCTCCTGGCGATCGGGGTCTACGCGGCGTGGCGCGGCGGCCGCAACATCGAAGCGGCGGAATCCTCCGCGGTCGCCGCGGAGACCGCCTACGGCGACCAGCTGGCCTACCTCCTCTCCACCTATCCCCGCGCGACGGAAGCAGGGGAGGTGCTCTACTACCTGGCCTTCCCGGCCCCGCAGCCGTCCCTGCCTCTGGCGGGGCTCGCCCGGGGCCGGACGGAGGTCGAGACGGCCAGCCTGCGAATCCGGCTGCTGGCACTCGAGGGGCAACTCTACGAACACGAGACGGTGAACCCGCGCCTCGCCGCGGCGGGTGACCTCGACCTCGCCTTCCTGCTCATCGCGCTCCTTCCCCTCTTCATCATCGCCCTCACCTACGACCTCGTCTCCAGCGAGCGGGAGGGGGGCACCTGGAACCTCGTCCGCCTCTTCGCCCGGCCGCGGCGGCTGCTCGCCCTCAAGCTCGCGTCGCGCGTCTGTCTCGTCGGCGCGGTGGTCGCGGTCCCGGTCGCGGTCGCGGCGTCGCTGGCGGGCTTCTCCCTCGACGGCCGGGCCGGTTGGGCGGTCGCCCTCATCGTGCTGCACACCGGGTTCTGGTTCGCGCTCTGCCTCGGCGTCGCGTCCGGGCGCCGGTCCTCCACCGCCAACGCCATGATCCTCGTCGGGACGTGGGTCGCGCTCACCCTCCTGGCGCCCGCCGCGCTCAGCCTCGCGAACGCGATCCTCCATCCCGTCCCGGAGGCGCTGGAACTCACCGTGCGCCAGCGGCAGGGATATCACGAGGCTTGGGACATGACCAAGGACGAGACGATGCAGGGCTTCTTTGAGGACTACCCGGAGTGGAGCGACCGGACGGTCCCGGAGGACGTGTTCACGTGGGCCTGGTACTACGCCATGAACCATCGGGGCGACCGGGCCGCGCGCGAGGCGTCGGGCGCCTACCGGGACGTGCTGCGGGAGCGGGAAGGGTGGGCGCGGCGGTGGTCCCTCCTCGTGCCCCCGCTCGCGGCCCAACTCGCCCTCGACCGCCTCGCGGCCACCGATCTGGGCGCGCAACTCGCGTACCAGGACGCCGTCCGCCAGCACCATGAGCGGTTGAAGACCTACTTCTACCCGCACTTCTTCGCGGCCACGCCGATCAATGCGGTCGACTGGGACGGGGTGCCCGTTTTCGAGCCGGCCGCACTGGAGGAAGGCGCGACGCGGGCCGGCTTTCCGGCGGCGACCGCCCTCGTCCTGGCCTCGATCCTCGTGCTTGCCGCGGGAGCGCGACTCTCCGGCCCTCGCGCCGACTGACCCCCGGAGGCCGTTAACGCGCGCCGTTCCCCAGCGCTTCCAGCACGACGCCGGCCAGCTTCGGCATGTGGTCGCGCATCCGCGAATCGTCGGAGTTGACCTGGATCGAGACGGCCACGCCGTGGTCCGGGTAGTACGCGAGGAGGGAGTTGTATCCGGGCCAGAAGCCCCCGTGGCCGTACGTCAGCCCGTGCTCGCTCTCGGCGACGGAGACCGCCAGTCCGTACCCCAGGTGCGGCCTGGTGCTGTCGGCCGGGAACCCGACTTCGAGCAACTGCGGAAGGTCGTCCCCCGAGATCGCCTCGCCCTCGTACAGGAGCTTCGCCCAGCGCACCATCGCCTGCGGGTTGTTCACGAGGCCGCCCCCCGTCCACTCCTGCAGTGGATGGAGGATGAACTGTCCATCCACCACCACCTCGAGCGGCGTACCGTAGAGCCGTGAGCTCGCGTGCGCGTAGCCCTGCGCGAGTCCGGGCAGGTCGCGCCGGTCGGCCGCCAGCGTGAGGTCGAGGCCGAGCGGGTCGAGGAAAAACTCGTCGAGAAGGTCGTAGTAGGCGCGGCCCGTCGCCTCCTCGATGGCCAAACCCGCCAGCGTGTAGTGCACGTCGCTGTAGTGGTAGCCCCCGCCGGCGGGGAAGAGCGGCTCGGCGTCCAGCACCGTCTCGGCGATGAATTCTTCCGGGGTCATGTAGGCGTCGGGATCGCGGAACACTTCGCCCAGCCGCACGGCGAAGTCGGGGTCCTCGAAGTACGGCTGGATCATGCCGGCCGTGTGGTTCAGGAGGTTGCGCACCGTGAGGTCCGCGTGATTCGGGACCCGGGAGAACCACTCCTCGTCGCCGAGCCAGGTCGCGACCGCCGCGTCGAGGTCCAGCTCTCCGTTCATGGCCAGCTGCAGGGCGACGGCCGCGACGTAGGTCTTGCCGATACTGCCGGAGCCCATGCGCAGGTCCGGCGTCATCGGGATCTCGTCGTCCACGTCCGACAGACCCGTGGCGAAGCCGAACACGCGCCCGTCCGGGAGGATGAACGCGGCCGTCGCCCCCGGGAAGTTCTCGTCCGTCTCCTGGGCCTGCGCCCACGCCGCGTCGAGTTCCGCCTGGAAAGCCTCGACGAGCGCCGCCGTCGCCTCCGGAGCCAGCGACGGCTCCGCGGCGGCCACGCCCCCCCGACCCCCATCCGGCGGCGTCCCGCAGGCCAGCGCGACGCAGACACCCAGTCCCGCGAGGCGAGGTGAGATCCTGCGACGGGGTGTGCGACTCATGGGGCTCCTCCCCTCGGTTCGGCTTCGGAAGCTCCACGCGGCGGCTTGCTCCGCCTGCGTGGGCTTGCCAATCAGCTTGCGGAGGTGGGCCGGACCGGCCAAGAGTTGAATCGCCATCAGCCGGAGGGAACGCATGCGGAAAGCCCTTGTCCTGATTCTGGCGGCGGCCCCCGCGTTCGTCGTTCCGCGAGTCGACGCGCAGGAGCCGGAGCAACGGTACGTCTTCGAGGGCAGCGTGCGCGACGCAGGCACCGGTTTCCCCCTGGCGGGAGCGCGCGTATCGGTGGTCGGGAGGGAAACGAGGGCGGTGACCCGCGCCGACGGCACCTTTCACCTGACCGGGATGGCCGCGGGCCTGCACACGCTTCGAGCCGAGCGCCTGGGGTACCGGGGCGCCACGGTGGAAGTCACTGTGGGGACCCAGCGCGCGCGCCGAGCGGTGGCGGAGTCGGGAGAGGTCGTGATCGAGTTGTCACCGTCTCCCATCGCGCTGGGCGAGTTGGTGGTGACGGCCACGATCAGCGAGCGCGCTGCAGCCGAGGCGCTACGGCCGGTCAGCGTCATGACGGGCGATGACCTGCAGCGCCAGATGACGGCCACCGTAGCGGGGACGTTGGCGTCAATGCCGGGGCTGGCCGCCACCAGGATGGGTCCAGCAGTTGCGCAACCCGTGATCCGCGGATTGAGCGGAGATCGAGTGCTGATGCTCGAGGACGGGACTCCTGTTGGGGATGCTTCCAACTCGGGCGCGGACCACACCACCGCGCTCGATCCATCTTCCGCCCGGCGGATCGAGGTTGTGCGGGGTCCGGGTGCGCTGCTCTACGGGGGCAACGCGCTGGGCGGGGTCATCAACGTCATCCGCGACGAGATTCCGTCGGCCATGCCGCACCGCCTGACCGGCTCGGCGACGCTGCAGACGCAGACCGCGACCGGCTCACTGGCGGGCAGCGCAACGACCGTGTTTCCCATCGCGGAGAGCGTGCCGCTGCGCGTGGAGGCGGCCGCACGGACGGCGGGAGACCTGAAAACCCCCGTCGGCACGCTTCTCAACACCGACGGCGAACTGCTGAGCGGGGGTGTGGGGACGGCCTGGGTGGCCGATTGGGGCCGCCTCGGGGCGTCCTTACGCGGCTACCGCAACTACTACGGCATTCCGGGCGGTTTCGTGGGCGGGCACCAGGAGGGGGTGCGCATCGAAATGGAACGGGTCGCATCGAAGTTCCGCACCGTGGTCGACGAACGACGGGTCGGGCCCTTCCACAACCTCCGCTTCGACGCGACGCACACCTGGTACACCCACCGCGAGATCGAAGCAGGGGGTATTCTGGGCACGCTCTTCGATCAACAGAGCACGAGCGCGGACGTCCTGGGTCGGCACGACAGGTGGGGACCGTTTACGGCGGGCGCGATGGGCGGCCGTGCGTCCCGGGAGGATTTCGCATACGGGGGATCCCTTTTTACGCCGGACACGCGTCGGTTCAAGGCGGCCCTGTACGTGCTGGAGGAGGTCCAACTGGGCTCCATCCAGATCGAGTCCGGGCTGCGCTACGACTGGACCCGGCTCGATCCGGGGGAAGATCGGGTGTCGGATATCGGTGAGATTCGCGAACGCAGGTTCCATTCCCTGTCGGGGTCGTTCGGTATCCTCTACAAATCCGCCTCCGGGCTGGTGCTCGGGACCAGCGTGGCCCGGGCGTTTCGCACGCCCGACGTCGCCGAACTCTATTCGGAGGGGCCGCATCTGGCGGCCTTCGTCTTCGAAGTCGGAAACCCGTCTCTGGAGGGCGAGGTCGGGCACGGGCTGGACGCCTTCCTGCGCTTCGAGTCCGACCGGTTGAGGGCCGAGGTGACTGGCTTCCACAACGACATCAGGAACCACATCTACGGAGAGGACACGGGCCGCCTGAGCCGCGTGCGCCTCCCCGTCTATCAGTTCCAGGGCAACGACGCCGTGTTCAGCGGTTTCGAGGTCGGCGTGGACATCGACGCCGGGCGGGGAATGGCGCTGGAGGGAGTGGCCTCATCCGTGAAAGGCAGTCTCAAGGAGACCGGCCGGCCTTTGCCTCTCGTCCCTCCGCTCAAGGGACATGTGGCCCTGAAGTATGAGAGGCCATCGTGGTATGTCCGGGCGGAGGCCGAGATGGCGGACGAGCAGGACCGGGTGGGCGAATTCGAGACGCCGACCCGGGGGTACACGGTCTTCAACGCTGCGGCGGGCGTGCGATTCACGTTCGGCGGGCGTCTGAACGTCTTGACGATGAGCCTCGCCAACGCCGCGAACACCGAGTACCGCAACCACCTCTCCCGGGTCAAGGAGATCATGCCGGAGGCCGGGCGGAGTCTGAACGTCACCTATCGGGTCGTGTTCTGACGCGCTAGCGCGCCAGCCAGGCGCTGAAGCGCTCGTTCAGCTCGTCCTGGTAGTCGACCCAGAAAGCCCAGTCGAAGTGGAGCGCACGATCCACGTTGCCCGGGCTGGCCGGCATGTGGGGCGCCATGTCGACGCCTGTGACTACGTGGGTCGTCACCAGTGGCATGCCGGACTTGCGCGCCGGGGAATAGGAAATGCGGCGGCCGATCCGCGCCAGGGACTCGGCGCTGGTCTTGAAAGCTACGTATCTCAGCGCCTCTTCCAGCCTCGGTGTGCCCGCGACGATCCCAATCTGGCCCACGTCCAGCAACTGCCCATCCCACACGATCACCAGCAGCTGGTTTTCCATGACCCGGGCATTGAAGATGCGACCGTTGTACGCCGTGCTCATGACCACTTCCCCGTCGGCCAACAGCTGCGGCGGCTGGGCGCCCGCCTCCCACCAGACCACTTCGTCCCTGATCGTTTCGAGTTTGGCGAAGGCCCGGTCCAGACCCTCCGGCGTCTGCAGCGTGGCGTACACTTCGTCGAGCGGCACGCCATCGGCGATCAGGGCGAACTCCAGGTTCACCTGCGGGACACGCCGCATCCCTCGGCGGCCCGGGAACCTCTCCAGGTCGAAGAAGTCGGCCATGGTTGAGGGCTTTTCGCCCGGGAAGTTCTCGTCGTTATAGGCGTACACGGTCGACCAGTACAGATTGCCCACTCCGCACTCGGTCCGGGTCTCGGCCGCAAAGTCGTCGGCTGCGGGAGTGCCGTCGGGTCCGGGAGGCAGATCGTCGATGTCTATCGGCTCGAGCAGCCCCTCGTCGCAACCGCGCACGGCATCGGCGATCTCCAGGTCGACCACGTCCCAATGGATGTTGCCGATGTCCACCTGGGCCCGTATCTGGGCCAGGCCGCCGTTGTAGTCCTCCATGCGGACACCGATGCCCGTCGCCTCGGTGAAGGGAATGTTGGCGCCCTCGTTGACGGCGCGACCGTAGGAGCCGCCCCAGGACACGACGGTGATCGACTGCCCGGAGACGGGGAGGGGTGGGATGCCTGTAAGGAGCGCAACGAGCCCCAGGGTGCTCACCGCCGAAAAACGTCTCACGACTCCTTCTCTCATTCCGCTTCTCCTTTGCGCCCGAGCGCACGGCAATCGCCAACCAAAGATCGAGCGCCCCTTCGAGCGCGGCTCGCATACCGGGATGCCGAATAGAGACATATTTTCGGCGTTTACAGAGACATATTCTCAAGGTCCGAAGAAAGATGTTTTCAACGAAAACGGAAACGCAATCTCAGGCGACGGCGGCCATCATGGTCACCAGCGTCATCATGGCCATCGCCTTCCTCGGCGTGCCGGGGAGCGCCACCGCCCAGAGCGCCGCCGCCCGAAGCGCCGCCGACGCCATCCCCAGGGACTCGATCACGGGTCGCCTGGCCGACCTTCGCCGCATCCACACGCCCGAAGGGATCGAAGTCCTCGAACCCATCGAGGTCAACGGGTCGACCCAGTGGCTGTCGATCCGAGGCCTGAACCGGGCCAACCCGATCCTTCTCGTGCTCCACGGGGGTCCCGGCAGCCCGGTGATGGGGGCGAGCTGGGCGTACCAGAAGCCGTGGGAGGACTTCTTCACGGTCGTGAACTGGGACCGGCGCGGCGTGGGCAAGAGCTTCTCTGCGGCGGATTCCGCCAGGCTGGGGCCGACGATGACCCTCGAGCAACTCGTGGACGACGCGGCAGCGGTCGTCGAGCACCTGCTCGCGAGACTCGGCCACGAGAAGCTCTTCGTCCTCGGATACTCCTACGGGACACGGATCGGCCCCCGGCTCGTCGAACGGCATCCCGAGCGCTTCCACGCCTACGTCGGCCTCGGTCAGACGGCGGGGCCCGACGCCGAACGCCAGTTGTACGCGACACTCATGGAGCGCGTCCGCGCAGCGAACGACACGACCGCGATCCGCGAACTGGAAGCGCTCCGGCCCTATCCCCCCGCCGCGGGTCCCGGGGCGGTCGAGAAGCTGCTCGCTGCCCGGAGATGGGCCCGGGAGTACGACGGCGGGTGGTACGGCAAGCCGACCTTCGACCTCTACTTCGCGCTTCCCGAATGGGGGCCGGAGTACACGGCGGCCGACGTGGCGAACGTGCGGCCGGCCATGGCGTGGGCCGAACGCCACCTCATCGACCGCGCCCCGGAGCCCCGCCCGACGCGCCTCGTGGAGCGCTTTGAGGTGCCGGTCGTCATCCTCCACGGACGGTTCGATCTGCACACGCCCTATCGGAGCGCCAGAGACTACTTCGACCGCATCGAGGCGCCCCGCAAGCGGTTCGTGACCTTCGAGCGCAGCTCCCACATGATCATGTTCGAGGAGCCGGGCCGGCTGCTCCTGGCCCTGGTGGAGGAAGTCCTGCCGCTCGCGGGCGGACGCGCCTCGTTCTGATCCGGCCCCGCATCGCGCCGCCCGCGCGGACCGGCGGCGTATTGCGCGGGCATTTCTGCGGTGCAGTTTGCGGGCGGAAGCCCCGTCATCTCCCCGTTTCCGAGGCAGTACGATGAAAGCAGCCCGAGTTCTTGCGCTCTCCGCGGCCGGTCTCCTCCACGGCGCCACGGCCGGTGCCACGGCCGCCGCCGCCCAGTCCGCGCTCGAGACGGCGATCTCCCACCTCGAATACCGGGAGATCGGCCCGGCCCTCATGGGGGGCCGCATCGCCGACCTCGACGTCGTCGAAGCCAAGCCACAGATCTTCTACCTCGGCACCGCGAGCGGAGGGCTGTGGAAGACGGAGAACCACGGCACGTCGTGGACCCCGCTGTTCGACGACCAGCCGACGAGTTCGATCGGGGACGTGACCCTTCACCAGGCGAACCCGAACCTCGTGTGGGTGGGGACGGGCGAGCCGCAGAACCGTCAGTCCTCCCCATGGGGGAACGGCGTCTACAAGTCGACGGACGGCGGGAACACCTGGATGCACATGGGCCTCGAGGCGACGAAGCACATCGCCCGCATCCTCATCCATCCGCGCAACCCCGATGTCGTCCACGTGGCCGCGATGGGGGATCTCTGGGGTTCGAACCCCGAGCGCGGCGTCTTCCGCACGACCGATGGCGGGGAGTCGTGGGAGAAGGTGCTGTACGTCGACGACCGCACGGGGGCCATTGACCTGGCCATGGATCCCGCCGACCCGAACACGATCTTCGCGGCCATGTACCAGCGGCAGCGGACGGGCTGGGGGTTCAACGGAGGCGGTCCGGGGAGCGGCCTCTACCGGACGGTCGACGGCGGCGACAACTGGACGGAGTTGACCGAAGGGCTGCCGGAGGGCGACAAGGGCCGCATCGGAATCGACATCTACCGGCAGGACGGCAACCTCGTCTACGCGCTCGTGGAGGCGGATCCGCGGCGGCCCGGCCAGGGCTTCGGGGGCGGAGGCGGCGGTCCGCGCCAGGGCGGGCTCTTCCGCTCCACGGACCGCGGCGAGACGTGGGAGAAGGTGTCCGACACGAACCCGCGTCCCATGTACTACTCCCAGGTCCGCATCGACCCGAGCAACCCCGACCGCATCTACGTGCTCGGCACGCAGCTCTCCATTTCGGATGACGGCGGACGGACGTTCCGCAACGACGGCGCCGTGCAGATCCACGTCGACCACCACCAGTTATGGATCAACCCGGAGGACCCGGACCACCTGATCCTGGGCAGCGACGGCGGGGTCGCGGCCTCGTGGGATGGGGCCGCGCACTGGCGCATGTTCGACAACATCGCGCTCGGCCAGTTCTACACGATCGGGTACGACATGCGGACGCCCTACGCGGTGTGCGGCGGGCTGCAGGACAACGACGCGTGGTGCGGGCCCTCGAACACGCGCTCGTTCCACGGCATCCGCCACCAGGACTGGTACGAGACGGCCTACGGGGACGGGTTCTTCACGATCGTGGACCCGACGGACTCGACGATCGTCTACTCGGAGTCGCAGGGCGGGAACATGAACCGCTACGACCTGACGACGGGCGAGAAGATCCCGATGCGCCCCATCGTCGGGCCGCGGGCGGATGGGGACACGACGAAAGCCTACCGCTACAACTGGAACTCACCGCT
The DNA here is from genome assembly GCA_026705295.1 of Candidatus Palauibacter australiensis. Lineage (NCBI taxonomy): Bacteria > Pseudomonadati > Gemmatimonadota > Gemmatimonadia > Candidatus Palauibacterales > Candidatus Palauibacteraceae > Candidatus Palauibacter > Candidatus Palauibacter australiensis. The sequence continues at coordinate 42,707 of JAPPBA010000180.1, read as the reverse complement.
CCTGCTCTCGCCGCACGATCCGGCCACCGTCTACCTCGGCGCGAACTACCTGCTGCGCTCGCGGGACTACGGGATGTCGTGGGAGGAGGTCGGGGGGCTCGATCTCACGAAGCAGATCGACCGCGAGGAGCTGGCGATCATGGGCGTCCCCGGCTCCGAGCCGCAGATGTCGCTCAACGACGGGATCGCCAATTACGGGAACCTGACCTCGGTGGAGGAGTCGCCGCTGGCGCGGGGGCTCATCTACGCGGGGACGGACGACGGCAACCTGCAGGTGTCGAGAGACGACGGGGAGACGTGGGAGAACGTCGTCGACCGCATCCCGGGCCTCCCGGAGCGGACCTATGTGAGCCGGGTGGAGCCGTCGCACCACGTGGAGGGGCGCGTCTACGCCACCTTCGACGGGCACCGCAACGGCGACTACGCGCCCTACGCCTACGTGAGCGAGGACTACGGGCAGAGCTGGCGGGCGATCGCGAACGGGCTGCCGGACCTGTGGTCGGTGAACGTGATCGTCGAGCACCACCGGGCGCCGAATCTCCTCTTCATCGGGAACGAGGTCGGCGTGTTCGTCTCCGTGGACCGCGGCGAAAGCTGGGTTCAGCTCAAGAACAACCTGCCCACGGTCCCGGTGGACGACCTCCTCGTGCACCCGCGCGAGAACGACCTCATCGTCGGCACGCACGGGCGCAGCGCCTGGATCCTGGCCGACGTGGCGCCGCTCGAAGCCCTCTCCGAGGGGATGCTGGCGGAGGCGGGACGCGTGTTCGGCGACCGTTCGATCATGTGGACGGAGAAGGGGGACTGGCCCTTCTATGGCGCCACGTACAGCGCGCCGAACCCGCCGCGCGGCGCCCGGATCCGCTACTACCTGCGGGACGCTCCGGCCGTGGACATGACTGCGGACGACGACGAGGGAGAGGACGCCGACGGTGAGGATGAAGACGGCGGCGACGACGGAGATGACGGCGACGACGACGGCGATGGTTCGGACGATGGGGACGCGGGCGACGGCGCGGACGATAGCGCGGACGACGGCGCGGACTCCTTCTCATTGAAGATCAGCGACGCCTCGGGGGTACACGTACGTACGCTGGAGGCGCCCGCGGAGGTCGGCGTCAACGAGGTGATCTGGGACTGGCGTCACGACGCGCCGTACGAGCGTGAGGGGGGCGGCGGTCCGGGTGGCGGAGGCGGCTTCTTCTTCGGCGGCGCGCCGCAGGGCCCGATCGTCCTGCCGGGCTGGTACACGGTGAGCATGGAGGCGGGGGGCGAGACGTTCTCCGCCACGGTCGAAGTCGTCGCGGAGCCCCGCCGGCCGATGAGCCGGGTGGACCGAATGACGCGGCAGGAGGCGCTCATGAGCCTCCACGCCATGGCGGGCCCGATCTACGAGGCGGGGCAGGCCCTGGACGCGCTCGAGGAGCAGTTGTCGGCGGCGGAGGACCTCATCGAGGGCGCGGACGAGGCGCCGGAAGGACTGGACGAGGAGCTTGAGGCGATCGAGGCGGAGATCGAGGAGATCCGGGATGAGTTGGGGGACGCGCGCCGGAACGCCGGCGTTGCCAACGCCATCCAGGGGTCGTCGACGGTGCCGACCGCGGATCACCTGTGGCAGGTCGACGAGGTGTGGAACGTGATGCCGGAGTTGCTGGACCGGCTCAACGTCCTCATCGAGACCCGCGTGCCGGCGCTGAACGCGCAGTTGTACGCGGAAGGCGTACGGCCGTCCGCCGGTGAGCCGGTCGCGCTGCCCGACCGGCCGGGCGGCTGACGGGCGGGCGACTCCGGGCACCGATAGATTGCGGCCCATGCGACGAATGAACGGACCGGGAATGAAATCACCCATGACGGGGCTGCCGGCGCCGGTGCTCGCCCTCGGGCTGGCGGTTGTGGCGGCGTCCGCGTCGGGCGCGCCCGCGCCGCCGGGACTCGGCGCCGCCTTCGCGCGATCCACGCCGGTCGCCCCGCCCGCGCAGTCCGCGGCGTCGGTCGTCCGGGTGCCGATCTCCGGCACGATCGAACTCGGCGTGGCCCCCTTCGTGGCTCGCGCGCTCGCGGAAGCCGCGGAATCCGGGGCGCCCGCCGTGATCATCGAACTCGACACGCCCGGCGGCCGGGTCGACGCGGCGTGGAAGATCATCGACGATCTGCGCGACGCGGAGGTCCCGACCTACGCCTACGTGAACCGCCGCGCCCTCTCGGCGGGTGCGATGATCGCGCTCGCGACGGACCGGATCTACATGCGGCCGGGCTCCACGATCGGCGCGGCCACCCCGGTCACCGGCGAGGGCGAGAAGGCCCCGGAGAAGATGGTGAGCGCGATGCGCTCGGAGTTCCGGGCGCTGGCCGAGGAACGCGGGCTCGATCCGCTGGTCGCGGAGGCGATGGTCGACGAGAGCATCGAGGTCCCCGGCGTGAGCGAAGCCGGCCGGCTGCTCACCCTCACGACGGACGAGGCCACGGCGATCGGAGTTGCGGACGCCGAGGTGCGGGATCTCATCGAACTTCTGGAAGTCATGCGGCTGCCGGCGGCCCCGGTGCGGGAAATCCAGCCGAACTGGGCGGAGGCGATCGTCCGCTTCCTGACGAACCCGGCGGTCGCGCCTCTCCTCCTGAGCCTCGGCTTCCTCGGACTCATCGTGGAGGTGCGGACGCCGAGCTTCGGCGTGGCGGGCGCGGTGGGACTCGCCTCGCTGGCCGCTTTCTTCGGCGCGCACCACCTCGTCCATCTCGCCGGCATCGAGGAGATCCTCCTCTTCGGCGCGGGCGTCGTGCTGATCGCGCTCGAAGTGCTCGTCATCCCCGGCTTCGGGATCGCCGGGATCCTGGGGTCGGTCGCGGTACTCGGAGCGGCCGTCATGGGCATGGTCGGCCAGGTGCCGACCTTCGACCAGGTGTTCAACGCGGCGGGACTCGTCGCCCTGTCGATCATCCTGGTGGGGGTCGCCGGGTGGGCGCTGGTGCGGCACCTGCCCCGCAGCAACCGATTCTCCGGGCTCTTCCTCCGCGACTCGACGAGCCGCGAGACGGGCTACCTCTCGGTGCCTCCGCGCGAGGACCTCGTCGGCGGGCTCGGCGTCACGTCGACCGACCTGCGGCCCACGGGGGTCGCGATCATCAACGATGAGCGCATCCATGTCGTGACCGAGGGTCCCTGGCTCGAGGCCGGGACCCCGATACGCGTACTGGAGGTGGCGAGCGGGCGAGTGCTCGTGCGCCGCGCCAAGCAATCTCCCGAATCCGAACACAGGAACGAGGCCTGATATGGAACCACTGGCGGGCACCAGCATCATCATCCTCATCGCCATCGCGCTCGGCGTACTCATTCTGTCCTGGATCGTGCCGATCCGGCTCTGGGTCACGGCGATCGCGTCGGGGGTCCGGGTGGGCCTCGGAAGCCTGGTGGGGATGCGCCTGCGGAAGATCCCTCCGCCGCGGATCGTCTATCCTCTCATCAGTTCCTACAAGGCGGGCCTGCCGCTCCATACGAACGAACTGGAGTCGCATTTCCTGGCGGGAGGCGACGTCGAGAGGGTGGTGAACGCGCTCATCTCGGCGGACAAGGCGCAAATCGAACTGCCGTTCCGGCAGGCGGCCGCGATCGACCTTGCGGGGCGGGACGTGCTCGACGCGGTGCAGGTTTCCGTCAACCCGCGGGTCATCCAGACGCCGAAGGTCGCCGCGATGGCGAAGGACGGGATCCAGCTCATCGCGACGGCGCGGGTGACGGTGCGGGCCAACATCAACCGCCTGGTCGGTGGGGCCGGTGAGGAGACGATCCTGGCCCGCGTCGGTGAAGGCATCGTGTCCACGATCGGGTCGGCGTCGTCGCACAAGGCCGTGCTCGAGAACCCGGACAACATCTCGAAGACGGTACTCGCCAAGGGACTCGACTCGGGGACCGCGTTCGAGATTCTCTCGATCGACATCGCCGACGTCGACGTGGGGAAGAACATCGGCGCGGAACTGCAGACGGATCAGGCGGAAGCGGACAAGCGGATCGCGCAGGCGAAGGCCGAGGAGCGCCGGGCGATGGCCGTCGCGTCGGAGCAGGAGAACCGGGCGCTCGTCGAGCAGATGCAGGCCGAAGTCGTGAAGGCGGAGGCGGAGGTGCCCCTCGCGATGGCCGAGGCGTTCCGTGAGGGCAACCTCGGGATCATGGACTACATGAAGTACCGCAACATCCAGAGCGATACGCAGATGCGGAGGTCCATCGCGAAGCCGCCGGAGAGCGACAAGGACGGCTGATGCCCGATCTCGAAGGGGCGCTGCCCCTCATCCTGCTGATGATCTTCCTCTGGGTGCGCAGCATCGGCGCCGCGATGAAGAAGAATCGGCAGCGGCAGGAACAGGCGCTCGAGCAGGCGGGGATGACCCCGGAGTTCGAAGCCGAGGCGTCGAGCGTTCAGGCTGCCGAGCCCGCCGGAGGAGAGGCGCCGCCTCCGGCGCGGCGTCCGACGTTGCGCGAGCAACTGCAGGACATGGGCCGCCAGCTCGAGCGGCAGATGCAGCAGGCCGCGGAGGAGGGCCGGCCAGGCAGCATGGTGGGTCACCGAGACCCGGAGGAGGCCCCCGAGCCTCCTCCGTTCATCCGGCCGGCTCCGGCACCCGCTCCGCGGCCCGCGGCTAGCGCACCGGCGCCTTCGGTGCGCGAAAGCCCGCGGCGACCGCCGCCCGGGCTCGCGGCGGCGAGACCGCTCGGTGAACCGCGAGGGGCCGTCACGGCAAGCCGGCGTGCCTCGACCGGAGAGGGCGGCCCGCTGGAACGCCTCGAGCGCTACCCCTCGCTCGCTCGCGCCGTGATCCTCTCCGAAATCCTGGGCCGGCCGCCGGGTCTGTCCGACGACCGGAACGCTTGAACCGGTAGCGCCGAAGCCCGCTCGGCTTACCTGCTGTGCAGGGCGAAGGCGGCTCCCTGCGGGTCGATGCCCTGCAGGATGAACTCGCCGCCGGGGACTTCCATCGGTCCCACGACGACCGACCCGCCCAGCTCCTTCACGAGTTCCGCCGCGGCGTGCACGTCGGACACGAGGATGTAGAGCCCCCAGCACGGCGGGGGCATGTCGTCGCTCCGGTTCATCATGCCGCCCAGTTCCTTGCCGTCGCGGCCGTACATCTGGTAGATGCCGGCTTCGCCCATGTCCATCTGCGTCGTCTTCTCCCACCCGAACAAGTCGGCGTAGAAGGACCACGCCGCATCGAGGTCGCCGGCGATCAGCTCGTGCCAGGAGAACTCTCCCATGGCGGGCTCTCCGTCGTGTCCTGGTGTGTCGCCGGAAGGCTGGTAGGCCGTGAACACCGCGCCGCCGGGATCCCTGAGGACCGCGATGTGGCCGACTTCGGGGATCTCCATGCGGTGGATCGTGCCGCCTCCCAGCCGCTCCGCCTGCGCCACCGTCGCGTCCACGTCCGGCGTCGACAGGTAGGGCATCCAGTGGGCCGGGGCTTCGTCGGCGAGGGCCTCGGCCGGCAGCTGCATCACGCCGCCGATCGGGGCGCCGTTGTTGTTCCAGGTGATGTACTCCGGGCCTTCGCCCTGCCAGGCGCCGGTCTCCCAGCCGACGATCCGCCGGTAGAAATCCTGCGCGCCTTCGAGGTCCGTCGTGAGAAGCTCGTACCAGCAGAAGCGGCCGAGCGGCGTTTCAGACATCGCGTGCCTCCTGTGGGTCAGTCATCGTCGTCGAGGAAGGGTGATTTCTTTCTGCGCGGCTCGTAGGCCTCCCCGAAGGGCGAAGCGCGCGGAACGCCGCGGTCGGTCCTCGCCTCCGGCGTCGCGGTGCCGAGTATGGACTGGAGTTCCTGCTCGCTGAGTTCGAACGGGTCGTCCCCGGCGTATAGCGGAGGACGTACGCGGTGCGGCGTGCCCGGGTTTCCCGGCAGCGGCTCGAACCGCCATTCGGATCGCGAGGCGACGCGCACCTCCCAGCGCTTTCCCCGGCGGTCGGAAAACTTTCGATGGCTCACGATCGCATCCTTTCGGATGGGGATTTCCGGCCGCCTGAGGAGCGGAGCAGGATCGCGGTTCCGCCCAGCCCGATGACGGCGAACGCGAACCACTGGATCGCGTAGGACAGGTGCGGGCCGGCGTCGGTCTCGAGCGCGCGGGCGGGACGCAGGACGCCGCCCGGGGAAGGATCGTTCGCCCGCAGGACGTGAGGCGTGGGATCGAGGGCCGTCTCTTCGCGGATCAAGGCGAGGTCAAGCCCGGCGATGGCGAGGTGGGGCGTCCCGGCGATCTCGGGCTGGAGCGGCTGCCCGCCGCGTCCGTCCCGCGACGACACGAAGACCCCCTCGACCGTGGCGGAGGGTTGGGCTTCCCCGCGAGGGCCCGAGGCGCCTTCCGGCGAATCCGTCCACCCGGACGCGAGGTCGGGGCGGAGGCCGTCGGGCGCGGGCAGCCAGCCGCGCAGGACCATCACGACCTGCTCGGCGTCGCCGCCGACCCGGAAGGGGGTCAGCACCTCCGCGCCCGCCCGCCCGTCTAGGGTGCGGCTCCGGAGGATGATCTCGCCGGCCCGGTCCCACCGGCCGGCGAGCCGCGCGCGGCGGCCGATGAGGCCTGCCGTGTCGGGAGGCACGTCGCCGGGGCCGAGCCACTCGAGCCGCGGGGCGTCGGCGCGCTCGGCGCGCGTGCGCACCCCGGCGCTCCGTTCGCCATGCCGGTCGAGTTGCCAGAAGCCGAGGCGGATGAAGAGCGCCCCCAGGGCGAGGGCCACGGCGCACAGCAGGATCCTTCGGTTGATGGTCACGGCACACGAGTCTATCCCGTCGGGGTGGCGAACGCAGCCGTTACGCGGGTTCGCGGCCGCCTTGCCGCACCGCCGCCGATACGCCGATCTTCCCGCGATGATCTTCCAGAGCCCCCACCCCCCGATCGCCGTCCCGGAGCAGTCCTTCTCCGACTATCTTCTGGGTTCCCTTGAGGATCGCCGGGACAAACCCGCGTTCATCGAAGGACCGAGCGGCCGGGCGGTGACCTACGGTCAACTCCGGGATCAGGCGCGCGCCGCGGCGCGGGGCCTCGCGGCCCGCGGACTGGGGCGGGGAGGCGTGGTCGCCATCTGCAGCCCGAACCTGCCCGAGTACGCGACGGCCTTCCTCGCGGCCGGCATGGCCGGCGGCTGCAGCACGACGCTCAACCCTCTCAGCACGGATGACGAACTCGTCTCCCAGCTGAACGATTCCGGCGCCCGCTGGTTCATCACCGTCCCCCCGCTTCTGGAGAGGGCGCGAGCGGTCGCGGCACGGACGGGCATCGAAGAGATCTTCGTGTTCGGCGAGGCGGAGGGCGCGACCGCCTTCGCCGACCTCATCGCAGACGGGCTGAAGGATGGGATTCCGACCGATCTGGAACCGGCGGGCATCCTCAATCCCGCCGAGGACCTTCTCACGCTCCCGTATTCGAGCGGGACGACGGGCGTTTCGAAGGGCGTGATGCTCACGCACCGGAACCTCGTCGCGAACATCGAGCAGTTCAGCGCCATCGGCCTTGTGGACGCCGACGACGTCGTGCTCGCCGTCCTCCCCTTCTTCCACATCTACGGGATGGTCGTCGTCATGAGCGGCGCCCTGAAGGCGGGCGCGACCGTCGTCACGATGCCCCGCTTCGATCTCGAGGAGTTCCTGGGCGCGATTCAGCATTACCGGGCGACGTGTCTCTACCTCGTGCCGCCGATCGTGCTCGGCCTCGCCAAGCACCCCGCGGTCGACGGCTACGACCTCTCGTCCGTGAACTGGATCATGTCCGGGGCGGCCCCGTTGGGAGAGGAGATCGCCCTCGCCTGCCAGGAACGGATCGGGTGTCGCGTGTTCCAGGGTTACGGCCTCACCGAGGCGAGTCCGGTGACGCACGTCTGTTTCGGGGAGAGCGTCGATGCGGAGAAGATCGGGACGATCGGGCCGACGATCCCGAGCACCGAGATGATGATCGTCGATCTCGAGTCGGGGGAGGCGCGGGGACCCGGCGGGGAAGGGGAGGTGTGGATCCGCGGTCCCCAGGTGATGAAGGGCTATCTCAACAATCCGGAGGCCACGGCGAGCACGCTGGACGCCGAGGGCTGGCTCCATACGGGTGACGTGGGGCGCGCGGACGAAGACGGGTATGTGACGATCGTCGACCGGGCCAAGGAGCTCATCAAGTACAAGGGATACCAGGTGGCTCCGGCCGAACTCGAGGACCTCCTCCTCTCGCATCCGGCCGTGGCCGATGTCGCCGTCATTCCGGTGGCGGATGAGGAGGCGGGGGAGATCCCGAAGGCGTGCGTCGTGCGGGCGGGAGACGTGAGCGGCGAGGAAATCATGCGGTACGTGGCGGAGCGCGTGGCGCCGCAGAAGAAGATCCGCGCCGTGGAGTTCCTCGAAGAGATCCCGAAATCAGCATCGGGCAAGATCCTCCGGAGGTTCCTCGTGGAGCGCGAGCGGGCCGCGGCGCGGTGAGCGAGGCGCTGCAGGACAGGTATGTGCCCGAGTCGATCTGTTTCGGCTGCGGCCCGGCGAATCCGGACGGGCTCCGGCTACGCAGCTTCCCCGCCGGGGACGACGGTCACGAGGTGGTGGCCGAATGGACGCCCGGGCCGAATCACCGGTCGTTCCCGGGCATCCTCAACGGAGGCATCATCGGGACGCTGCTCGACTGCCAGTGCAACTGGTGCGCCGCGCACTACTTCATGCGCACGCGCGGCCTGGACCATCCGCCCGTCACCGTGACGGCCGAATACACGGTCCGGCTCCGGAAGCCGACGCCCTCCGACGCTCCGGTGCAACTCCGGGCGCGGATCGCCGAGGCGGGCGAGCGCAAGGTCGTGGTCGAAGCCGAACTGCTGTCTGGGGGCGAGTGTACGGCCACCTGCTCAGGGACGTTCGTGGCCATCGGGGAAGGACATCTGGCACATGGAACCCGCTAACCTCGTCGCCCGGGGCCGCATCGTCCCCGGCCTCGCTGTCCGCCGCCTCATCACCCGCCGCCTCATCACCCGCCGCCTCGCGTGGGGTCTCGTGTTGGCGGCGGGAGTCCCGTCCGCGGCACGACTCTCCGCCCAGACGGCGGACGCCGCCGGGTCGGCGCCGTTCGAGGTATGGGAGGCTTCGATCCCCGAGCTCCAGGCGGCGCTCGAGTCGGGCCGGGCGAGCTCGGTCGGCCTGGTGGACGCCTACTTCGCCCGGATCGCGGCGTACGACCGGGCGGGGCCGACGCTCAACGCGATCATCCGCCTCCATCCCACGGCGAGGGAACAGGCGCGGCGGCTCGACGCAGAGCGCGCAGCGGGGCGGGTGAGAGGGCCTTTGCATGGGATTCCCATCCTCCTCAAGGACAACTACGACACCTTCGACATGCCCACGGCCGGGTCGACGGTGGCGCTCGCGGGGTGGACGCCGGCGGACGACGCCTTCCAGGTGCGTAAGCTGCGCGAGGCGGGGGCGATCATCCTCGCCAAGACGAACATGCACGAGCTGGCGGCGGGGATCACGAGCATCAGTTCGCTCGGCGGGCAGACGCGGAACCCGTACGATCCGGCGAGGAACCCCGGCGGCTCCTCCGGCGGAACGGGCGCCGCGGTGGCGGCGAGCTTCGGCGCCGTGGGATGGGGGTCGGACACGTGCGGATCGATCCGCATCCCGTCGTCGGTCCACAACCTCGTCGGGCTGCGGCCGACGAAGGGGCTGTCGAGCATTGACGGGCTCATCCCCCTGTCGCATACGCAGGATACGGGCGGGCCGCTGGCGCGCTCCGTCATGGACCTCGCGATCGCCCTCGACGCGACGGTCGGCGCGGACGCGGCGGATCCGGCCACGGAGGCGATGCGCGGCCGAGAGCCCATCGGTTTCCGAGTCGCGCTCGACGCGGGGTCGCTGGCGGGGGCGCGCATCGGGGCCCTGACGGAGTGGCTGTCGGATTCGGGCGCGGAAGCTCCGGTCACGGCGACCGTTCGCGCCGCCCTCGACGCGATGGCCGCGGCGGGGGCGGAGATCGTCGACGTCGAGATCCCCGAGCAGGATTCGCTGCTCGCGAATACGGGCGTGATCGGGCACGAATTCGCGGTGGATCTCGCCGAATACCTGGCGGCGCCCGGTGGCGCACCGGTGGCGTCGCTCGGGGAGATCGTGGAACTCGGACTGCACCACGAGCAGCTCGACGGCACCTTCCGGCGGCGCAGCGAGGCGGGCCCGCGCGACGAGGCGGCCTATGCCGAGACGCTGGAGCGGCAGGCCGCGCTGCGGGAAGCGATCGTGGCGTTCATGGACGCGGAGCGGCTCGACGCGATCGCCTACCCGACGCTGCGGCGCGACCCCGCGCGGATCGGCTCACCGCCGGTCGGAGGAACGTGCCAGCTGGCCGCGCACAGCGGGCTCCCGGCGGTCAGCGCGCCCGCGGGCTTCACGCGGACCGGGATGCCGACCGGCGTCGAGCTGATCGGCCGCCCGTTCGACGATGCGCGCCTGGTCTCGTTCGCGTACGCGCTCGAACGGGCGATCGAGCCGCGCCGCGCGCCCCGCCGCACGCCCCCGCTCGTGGACGGCCGCGCGCCGGAACCGCTCCGCTTCAGCGTCGCCGGAGACGGCGGATGGGCCGGGCGGCCCGCCGCCCCTCGGCTCCACGGCAGCTTCAGCCTCGACCTGCCGCGCGGCACGCTGCGCTACGTCATCTCCACGTCCGGCCTCGGGTCGGCGGACGCCCACGCGATCGTGCTCCAGCGCCGGGGCAGCGGGACGCGGCCGAACGCGGTCGTGCGACGTCTCTCCGGCCCGGGCCACACGTCGGCCGAGGGCACCCTGACCCTGAGCGCCGCCGACATGGACGATCTGCTCGCGGGGCGGTTCGAACTCGCCCTCTATACGGCCGACCGCCCGCGCGGCGCGGTCCGGCTCGTCCTCTCGCCGGAGGGCTAACTCCAGACAACCATGGAAAGGGGTTGGCGCCCCCTCTGCCGGCTCAAGCCAATTCAAAATCCGATGTTCGATTGGCTTAACCCCTTCGCAGCGACACCCAACACATCCCACCCGCATCGAGGCCTGGGCCGAAGGCGTTCCCGGGCTGCCTGCATCCGAGAGCCTTGTGCGCCACATGGAACTCATCTAGACTACCGGAGTAGTTGACTATTGTGGTAGTCAATCAAGCGGGCGAACCAGTCCCGCACGAACCGGGAAACGCGGAAAGGGAATCTGGTGATGAAGATCGCGATCGTATCGCTGATGCTGCTCGGCGCCGCGGGAGCAGGAGTGCCCGCGCTGTTGAGTGGCGGGGGGGACGAGGCGCCCCCTGTGCAGGAGGGGCAGGAAGGGCAGACACGGCAGGCCATCGGGAACAGCGCGGACGCGGATGCGCTCTATGGCATGGTGAAACAGGCTCGCGCCGCGCTCCGCGAGACGCGCGTGCTCGCGGGGCTCAGCCCCCATCCGGCCGGCCCACAGGCCGGTTCGCCGGCAAACCGGGAAGGCCGCGAGGGCCGGGAAGGTCGCGAGGGCCGCGGCGAGCACGGTGGCCGCGAAGGTCGTGGCGAGCACGCAGGCGGGGAAGGTGGTGGCGAGCACGCAGGGCGAGAGGGCGGCGAAGGGGGCGAGGAAGGCGGCGCCTACCTCGCGAAGGTGACGGGGCAGGACGAGGTCTTCGCGAACGGTGCTCGCCTCGTCCTTCAGTTCAACCCCAACACGCAGGTCTTCGCGGGTTCGGTGACGAACACGACGGCCACGACCCTGTCGCAGGTGCGCGTCGAGATCCACCTGGACAACGGCACGGAACTCGGTCCGACGAAGCGCATCGACGTGAGACCGGGTCAGACGGTTCCCGTCGAGCTCGGGACGTTCGGCGAAGAATTCAGTTCCTGGGTCAGCCATCCCGAAGCCGGTGTCGAGCAAGGCCACGGCACTGGAGGTGAAGAGGGTGGCGAAGGGCACGGCGGCCGCGAGGGCGGCGGCGAGCACGGCGGTCGGGAGGGCGGCGGCGAGCACGGGAGCCGTGAAAGCGGTGGCGAAGCTCGCGGCGATGGAGCCCGTCCGCAGGACGCTGCCTACCGTCCGCTGTACAACCAGCTCCGGATCCTGCGCGGCGAGCTGCACGCGTTGGAAGCCGAGTTGAAGGCGAGGTCGCGGTAGCCTCGCATCCGTCTCCGCCGGGTCCGCCGAGTGACCCGCGTCATGGTTGGCGCGTCAAACCGGGCACGGCGAAGAAGCACCCTTTGTGGGATCGAACATCGAACAGACGAGGATCAAAATGAAGCTGCAGAGAATCCTGACGATGGCCGTGGTCATGGCCGCCACTCTCGCCGCCGCCGGATGCGGCAACAGCTCAACGGAGCCGGGCGAGAGCGGCACGCAATACCAACTGTCGGATACCGCGAGGGAGAGCCGCGCGGGCGTCGATCTCGTCCTTCGCTACGACCAGCCGAACGAGACCTTCACCGGTACGCTCACGAACACGACCGGCGCGGCCGTGGCGGACGTGCGGATCGAAATCCACCTGTCGAACGGGGTCGAACTGGGCCCGACGCCCCGGATCGTGATCGGGGCGGGTGAAACGAATCCGGTCGAACTCGACGCCCGGGGTCAGAGCTTCACGGCGTTCAGCGTCCACATCGAGATCGGACCGGGAAGCTGAGACCGCAGGCGGTTGCCTCGCGATCCATCGACCCCGGGAACCCTTGTCGGGATCCGGGGTCGATGGATATGACTATCTCGGTAACCGCCGCCAGGTCCCAATGCGGAAGGGCCAGCCATGAAACGGAAACGTCGACTCGGAGACCTGCAGCTCGCGATCATGCGCGTACTGTGGGAGCGCGGTGAAGCGCCGGCGATCGAGGTCCACAGGGCTCTCTTCGAGGAGCGCGGTCTTGCCGTCACGACGATCAAGACGATGCTGCGCAAGCTCGAGGAGTACGGGTGCGTGAGTCACCGACTGAACGGCCGGCAGTTCATCTACCGGCCCGCGATCGCCGAGACGGATGTTCGCGACGGGATGGTCGGTGATCTCGTGCAGCGCCTGTTCTCCGGCGACAGCGCGGCGCTGGTCAACCACCTGATCGAATCCGGCGAGGTCGACGTCGAGGATCTCGATGATCTCAGGGCCCTCGTCGCCGCGAAACGGAAGGGTGGAGCGCGATGAACGGCGTGATGGCGTGGCTGCTCGCGTTCCTCGTGCATAGCACGCTGTGGTGCGGCGCCGCCTGGCTCGGTCTGCGCCTCTTCCCCCGGACGCATCCGCGTCTGAAGGAAACGATCTGGTGCACGGCGCTCGCCGCGAGTCTCATCACGCCGACGACCCGGGCGTTCGTCTCGCCGGAGGCGGCGATCTGGCGGCTTCCGGCGCCTGCCTTCGTCAGCGGCGCGGAGCGACCCGACGCTGAGGGCGAACAGGGTGAGCACGGCGGTGGTGCGGTCGTCGCGCCGATCCCCCTGCGCGCGGGCGTTGAGTTCCGCGGCTCAGGCGAAGCGGCCCACGGCGACCGCGAGCCGGCCCACAGCGATGCCGCGATCAGCCCGGGCTGGTCCCGGCCCGCCGGCGCCGCGTGGCTCATTCTCGCGAGCGGCCTGCTCGCCCTCTACCTCCTTCGGCTGGCGATGCTCCGGCGCCGCCTCCTCCATCGCGAGCCGGTGGCGGATACGCGGGCTTCCCGTGCGCTGGCGTCGCTCAGCCGCAGAGCGGCGTTGGACTCGCCGCCGCGCCTGACGGAGTGCCACGCGCTCGGTTCGCCGCTGGCGCTCGGCGTGGGACCCCGTCGCGAAATCTGTGTGCCGGTTCGCGCCTTTCACGAACTGGACGATGGCGAACTCACTGCGCTTCTGGGCCACGAGGTCGCGCACCACCGGCGCCACGACACGGTCCGGCTGGGGATCCTGAACGTCGTGCAGGCGATCTTCTTCTTTCAGCCTCTCATCCGGCTTGCGGTGCGTGAGGTACGCCTCGCCACCGAGGAGCAGTGTGACGACTGGGCGGCGAGCCAGCTCGAAGACCGTTTCGCCATGGCGAGTTGCCTGACCGAAGTGGCCGGGTGGGTCGTCCCGCGCGATCGGAGCATCCCCGTACCCTGCATCGGTCGGCGCCGCTCACAACTGGAACGGCGTGTTCGGCGCCTGCTGAACGAACGCGGTTCGCCGCAGCCGCCCGCGGGCGGCTGGCGAGGCATGAGCGTCGTCGGCCTCCTTGCGCTTGCCCCCCTGCTCGCTCCCGCCGTGGCTCCCTCCGGAGACCTTCCCCACGAAGACGGGCGCGCTTCCGAGCACCTGCAACCGCGGGAACACGAGGGAGTGCGGGGCCATGAAGGCGAGCGGTACGCGCCTGAACACTTGCCGGTGCCGTACCGATACCGCGAACACCGAGAGCATCGCTAGCGTTCCTCGCGCCGCTCGAACGCAGCGAGGCTCTTGGCACGGACCGCCAAGCCGCTACGAGATGGATCCGCTGCCGTAGGCCCCGAGGAGCAGCGCTTCTTCGCTGAAGCGTTCCGGGCGGTACGGGGCGAGGTCGACGTCGGGCGTCTGCCCCAACAGGGATTGCGCCACGCAGCGCCCGATGGCCGGGGCTAGCTTGAACCCGTGCCCCGAGAAGCCGTACGCGAGGTACAGACCGGGCAGGCCGGGCGCGGGACCCAACACGGGATTCCAGTCCGGCGTAATGTCGTAGGGCCCCACCCACGAATCCGTGAGACGCGCCCCCTCGAAGGCCGGCATGCGGGCTCCGATCTGCGCCCGCTGCAGGGAGACGAGGTCGCGCGGAGCGGCGGGGGGCATGCGGTCGGGATCTCCCAGCGGGTCTCCGAAATCTCCGGTCCCCACGAGCACGACACCGCCATCGGAGGGTCGAAAATACATCTTGTTATCGACGGTAAGATCCTTTACAACAGGAATTTCAGGACCATACGACGACGGGCCGCCGAACGTCAGCACGACGTGTCGCGACACCTCTAATCGGAGGGCTTCGACGGCATCGTCCGATAGACCGGAGTCACTGTAGAGACCGCGAGTCCAGGGCCCCACCGCACTCACGACACACCCGGCCTCCACCGTCCCGTCGGGCGTGGCCACGCCCGTCACGCGACCGGCCGCGGGATGGCCGCCCTCCGGCGCGACGCGCAGCCGCTCCACCGGCGTGTGCTCGAACACCGCGACCCCGCGCCGCCGGGCGGCCGTGACATACCCGCGGGTTGTGGCGACCGGATCCGCGTAGCCGGACGCGGGTTCCCAGCCGATCGCTGCCACGTCCTCCACTTCGAGCCGCGGGTGCAGCTCGCGCGCCTCCGCCCGGTCGATGGGCCACGTGTCCGCGCCCAGCTTCCGCTGGCGGGCCAGATTGTCGGCCAGCCGGTCGGCGAACGCCCCGGGCCCCGCGAGGATGAGATAGCCCGAGTTCACGAAGCCGCACGCCACGTCGTCTTCGCCGAGCGCCTCCCGGAAACCGCGGAACACGTCGAGACTCCGGAGCGTGAGTGCGGTGTTGCTCGCTACCGAGTAGTGGCTGCGGATGATCGCGCACGACCGGCGGGTGCCCCCGCTGCAGATCTCTCCCCGGTCGAAGAGGGCCACGGAGGCGCCCGACAGCTCCGCCAGGTGGAAGGCGATGGAGGCGCCGATGACGCCCCCGCCCGCGATCGCGAAGTCGTAGCCGCTCCGCACCGAGCCGCCTTCGTCTCAGCGGGCCGTCACGCCGGGGAGGCCCTCCGGTTCGTCATCCCACCACCTCTGAGAGACGGCCCCGCCCGCCGTGGCGAGCATGAGCCCGAGACAGAGGGGCAGGGAGTAGACCCCGCGAGCGGCGTGTAGCAGGATAGGACGCTCGTTCATCGGTCGGCCTCCTCGTGACCTCGTGGTGGCTGGCTGTACCGGACCGGAAACGGACAGTTCTGCATCGATGCATACACGGCATACATCAAGGCACGAAAGACCCCGCGCCCGCCGCCGGACCTCCGCGATGGCTGCTGCGGTCTGCCTTTGGGCCGGATTCGCGAGCGGCGCCGGGAACGCCACAGCGCAGCCGGTCGTCGAGTTGCCGCTCGAAGATCGCCTCCTGACCGCCGATTTCACGGAGGTCTACCGCGTCGGAAACGGAGACAGGGAGTGGGAGCTTTTTTCTTACGTCTCCGCGGTGAGCTTTGACGCGCGCGGCAACCTGCACATCTCGGATCTGGTCGGTGACGAGCTTCGCGTCGTGGTCGTCGACCCCTCCGGAAGCCTCGTCGCGGCGTTCGGGCGCAGGGGTGACGGCCCAGGCGAGTTCCGCGAGGCGAATCAGGCCTTCGCTCTCGCCGACGGACGTACGGTCGTCCCGGACAAGGGACATTTTGCGTACCACGTCTTCGGTCCGGATGGGGAGTTCGAACGCATGGTCCGCTTCCCCGGCGTGGGCCCGCGCCACGATCTGCCGGCCGGCCTGACGCCAGCGGCGAACCCCCGAGTCCGCAAGGCGGACCGAGAAGGAACCCTCCTCTCGCGCGTCACTTTCGTGTGGGACGTGCAGCGGCAAGACAATACGACGGAGGGCCGGGTCTCCATCGAACCCGGACCCCGGGAGGTGGCCCGAGTGGAGTTTGAGGGAGAGGAGGCCCGCGAGGTGCCCCTCATCCGGGCCTCCGGCAGTCCGGACGACCGGGTGAAGTTCCATTTCGCCCCACTTCCGAACGGACGCGTAGCGTTTTCGGATTCCACCGCATATGCAGTTCGGATCGTCGAGCCCGCCGGCAACGTCGGTCGGATTCTCACCCGCCCGTTTCCGGCACGACCCTGGGACGAGCGCAATCGGAGGGCCTTCGCCAACTCCCTGCGGACTCGCCTGGAGCAGGAGTCTGCCGAGAGCCGAGACAGGGCCGAGATGCTTGGTTTGTTCGGGGGAGTCGAAGCGTTTGTAGCACGCCTGAACGACCTGGACCTTCCCGGCGAAGTCGAGATCATCGATGCCCTCGATGCGGATTGGGAAGGCAGGATATGGGTGCTCCGTACACCGGCAGACGGGTTTCCCGACCTGGATATCGTGGGGGCCTTTCAGTCCGCCGTCGGGGGGCGACCGAATACGCTGCCGCCGACTCGCCCCGGTCCGGTCGATCTGATCACCGCCGAGGGGCGGTATATCGGGACCCTTGCGGAAGCTCGGATGCCGGCTGCCTTCGGGCCGGGGGGGCTCGCCGCCTACGTGGAACTGGACGCCTTTGACGTGCCGACCGTCGTCGTGAGACGGGTGTCGGGGGCCATCCGGGAGTAACGGCGCGGGTCGGGAGTCCCGCCGCGTTCCCGCGGGAACGTCGGTGGCCTGCCGTCCCACCCGTTTGCGCGGCGTGCCGCTGCCATGCACTCTGCCGTCCCATGAATCATGTCTCCATGCTCGCCATCGCGGGCAGTTGCCGGCGGCGGTCGTTCAATCGGGCGCTTCTGCGGGCCGCCATCTCGCGGGCGCCGCAAGACGTCGAGACCCGGGATTTCGATCCTTCGCGGCTGCCGTTCTACGACGGAGACGTGGAGGCTGCGGGCGATCCGGACGAGGTCGCGGAATTCAAGGCCGCCGTTCACTCAGCGGACCTGGTGCTGCTCGTGACGCCGGAGTACAACGGAGGCCTGCCGGCCGTGCTCAAGAACGCTGTGGACTGGGGGTCGCGGCCCCCGCGTCCGCAGGCGTGGGACGGGAAGCCCGTCGCGATCATGGGGGCGACGCCGGGCCGCCTCGGGACGGCGCTGGCCCAGCGTTCCCTGCGCGAGTCGCTCGCGGGGCTGAACGCCCACGTGATGCCGCAGCCGCGGGTCCTGCTCTCGGGGGCGGGCGGCGTGTTCGACGACGATCTCGAGTTGGCGGACGAAGCGACCGGGAAACATCTCGACAGATTCATGTCCGCCGCCGCAGAATGGGCACGTCGGTTCCGCTGAACGATCAGACAGGTGGAGGAGGGGTCTTGTCCGACGCCGACGGTGCGTGCGTCATCTTCGAGAAGCTGGCGGATGATGTTCGCGTTCCGACGCGAGCCACGGAGCAGTCGGCCGGTTACGACATCCGGGCGCATCTCACGTGTGGGCCGGTCCGGGTTCATCGGGGAGCCAGCCGCGAGACCATCTCCGAGACCGCGACCTCCACCGGGAACGGCACGCCTTCGATCGTCCTCGAACCCGGCGACCGGGCGCTCGTGCCCACCGGCTTTCGCGCCCGTCTGCCCGACGGCTACGAGGCGCAGATCCGCATGCGGTCCTCGCTCGCGTGGAAGCGCGGGCTCACGGTGCCCAATGCGCCCGGTACCGTGGACGCCGACTATCCGGACGAGTGGTTCGTCCTCGTCCTCAACTCGGCGCCGCACCCCATTCGGATCGAACACGGCGAACGGATCGCCCAGGTCGTCCTGCACAGATACCGGGTCGCGCGCTGGGAGGAGGGGCCGGTGGCGATCTCGACGGACCGCGCCGGCGGGCTCGGCAGCACCGGAAAACGATAAGGAGAAGACGCGATGCCCGAACTGCAGGAATGGCTCCTCGCCATCCCCGTCCTGATCACGCTCGTCGTCATCTTCCTCGTCGAAGTCACCGGATCGTCCAGGCGCTGAAGCGCCCGGCGCCGGCGAGGAAGCTACCGCGACACCAGCTGGCAGCTAGCGGAACGGCTCGGCGCGGGGGCGCTCGAACGGTTCCGTTTCCTCCATGCGGTCGACCTCGATCGTGTCTGCGTGCGGGCAGGCGACCGAACGCGACGCGGACCCCTCGACGATGAGGTAGTCCCCGGCCGCGGCATCTCCGACGTCGCCGGCCAGCGTGTAGAAGTACCCGTCCCGATCCTCGAACGTCACACAACCGTTCTCCTGCCCGGCGATCGAGCCGGTGCGCTGAATCCGGCCCGCCTCATCCGTCACGTGGAACGGGTCGGAGAGCCCCGTGGGCGCGAAGTTCCCGTTGAAGATGATGAAGACGACCGCGCGGTCCCACGTCGCGGTCTCCGGCACGCTCACGGTGGCTCCGATCTCGCCGAACTCGCCCTGATCGCCGGTCCCGAGTTCCTCGAAGCCCGTGCCGATGGCTCCCAGGCCGACGACCACCCGCGCCTGGAGCGGGATGTTCTCGGTGTAGAGGCTGACCTCGGTGCCCGGCGGCCCGATGCGTGGCTCCATCGTCTGGATCTGGCGCAGCGAGTCGGGCGTGGCCGGGTTCGGGTGCGCCTGCGCGAACGCGGCGCCGGCGGTGAAGAGCAGGATCGGTAGCGCGACGGCGGCTGAACCGGCGCGCCGCTTCGGGAATCGGATCATCTTGGCCTCCCGGCGAAGTCCCTGGAAGTCCCTGACCCATGCTGGGCCCGCCGCCGCGTGGTTCGCAAGACGAGACGACGCTAGCTTCAGGCCCGCCGCGCGCGCCGGGGTGGCGGAATTGGCAGACGCATCGGACTTAAAATCCGAAGGGGTCCATCCCCGTGTGGGTTCGAGCCCCACCCCCGGCATTCTCCCGAACCGGAGTGAGGGGGTCGATCGCGCTCCCTCACCCCGGTCTGCGGCCGACCAGCCGGATCGCGACTGGCCAGCCGGATCACGGGTCGGCTAGAACGGGTTGAAGTCCCAGCGCATCCGGGCAAGCAGGACGCGGCCGATGGCGGGCGCCCCCACCATGCTCTGGTACGCCTGGTCGAAGACGTTCGACACGTCCACCTGGAACCAGAGGTCGTCGTACCCCGGAATACGGAAGCCGAAATTCGCGTCCAGCGTGGTGACCGCCTCGAGATCGCCCACCCACGGCCCTGAGTTGAACGGATAGCCGTTCTGCGCCCGGAAGCGCAGGCCGCCGTTGACCCCCGACTCGTCGTTCCGGTAGGTGAGCGACGCCGTCCCGCGCACCGTCGGCGAGTTAAGGGACACCTCGCTCAGGAGTTCGCCCGCGGTCTCGAAGGTGTTTCGACTGATGAAGGACAGGGATGTAGCCATCTCCAACTGGTCGCTCAGGAGGAAGCCGGCGCCCAACTCGCCCCCCATCACGTCGAACCCGCCGGCATCCTGGTATCCGAGCGCCACCGCCGCGGCGGTGCCACCGGCGCTGGTGGGAGTCACGGCCCCCAAGGGAATCTTCGCTGCCTCGGTCGCAATAAGCTGCGCCGTCCCCAAGGCTGTGGCCTCGTCCGGGAACGCCACGCCGACCCACTGTCGGAACACGCCCGCCAGGTACGTCCCCAACTGTGGGCCGTTGAGGAAGACGTGCGGGGAGATGATCCGGAGGGGCGCGATGTAGCTGTCGAAGCGGGTGAACCAGGCGTTGGCTCCGACGGACACGTTATCTCCGAACACCCCCTTGTACCCGAACTCGAACGTGTTGCGCACGGTCGGCCCCAGCGCCTCGATGTCCTGGAGAGCGGCGAGGTCGACGGCCTCGCAGAACGGGGGTGCCACGCAGCCCGGCGGCGGCGCTCCACCCCCCGCGACCTCCGTATCGAGCAGCAGCGCGAGCACGCCCACCTGATCCGCCGACGGAACGGGGATCAGGGGCGCCAGCGGAGCCAGTTGCGGATAGGCGACGCCGAGAAGATTCACCGCCGTGCTCCACAGTTGCGCCGTGGTGGAGGGCATGAACTGCCGCGGGCTCCCGCCCGCCAGTACGCTGAAGGGCGACATGTGCATCGGGATGCCGTTCGAATCCCTCATGTACATGTGTCCGTTGCCGGCGGAGCCGGTCGCGCGCAGATCGTAGAAGAATGGCGTGCCCGTGATGGGGATCGTTCCTCCCGAGATGTCCAGGAACTGGTTTGTGGACGTGGGCGTCGAGAACGCCCGGTTGAACGTCAGGCGGAACGAGTTCGAAGCATCCGGCTTGAAGACCAGCGCGGCGCGCGGCGAGAAGACGGGATCCGCAAGGTTGCTGTTGTAGTCGTACCGGAAGGCGCCCGTGAGATCGACCTTCGGGCTCAGCGCCCACTCCCACTGGAGGTAGCCGCCGACCTCCGTCGTCTGGTCGTCGTCCTCGAACTTTCCGTTGATCGTCCCCTCGCTGGCCGGGTTCGTCCCCAGGTAGTCGACCCCGTAGATGAGCCGGTGCGCCGATCCGATCCGGGACTGGTACTGGAGCTGTCCCACGAGCAGGGACGAGTTGTCGTAGATCGGACGGCCGGAGCGGAGGAGGAAGGCTTCGTCGTTCGTGTTGTAGTTGTAGAAGAGCTGCGCGAAGAGATCCCTGTGCCGGAGACGGGCCTGCCCGTAGGTGACGCCCCAGTTGGTGACGTTGGACGCGCCCAGACCCGTGAGTTCCGTCGCCTGCGCGGCGACGTTGCGCCCCGCGGCGAGAATGAGCGACGTCCCCGGAGACGGCTCGAAGTCCATGCGCGCGTCCACGCCCCAGTTCCTGTGCCCGTCGTCACGCCCCATCGCCACGTTCCGGGCCGACTGCGCCACGACGCCCTGATCCGCCGGATTCGTCAGGTCGAGTCCCGACGCGAACGGCTGGCAGGCCGGCGAGGTGAGGTCGAAGCCGGCTGCGATACAGGCCTGGCCCGCGCCCTGCACCTGCGCCTCGACGAGGTCGTTGAAGACGTATTCGGTGGCGTCGAAGTACTGGCCCGAGATCTTGAACCCGAACTTGTCGCTCGGGGCCACCGCGATGCGCCCATCGAACTGGAACAGCCCGGCGTCTTCGCCCTGGATGGGGCCGCTGCCAAGCCCCGCATCGTTGCCCTGCTGACGGAGGCCGCCGCCCACGGAGAAGCTGGCTCCCGGCGAGCGAATCGGGGATTTCGTCATGTAGTGGACGACGCCGCCCGCCGCGTTCGGTCCGTAGAGCGCCGATCCGGGCCCGAGGACGGTCTCCACCCGCTCCATGTCCAGTTCCGACGTCGGGTTGAGGTAGAAGATGTTCACCCGCAGCGAAGGCACGCGCGCGATCCGGTTGTCCGTCATGAACAGCGTGCGGCTGGAGAAGACGTTGTTGAATCCGCGCAATACGGCGGTGCGGCCGCGGATCCCCGTGCGGGCCACGTCCACGCCGGGCTGGTGCTCCACGTGTTCGATCGGAGACGTCACTTGGCGTTCTTCGAGATCGCGGGTCGAGACGACCTCCACCGCCGCCGGCGCCTCCAGCGCCTTCTCGTACGTGCGGGAGGTCGTCACCGTGAGCGGGTTCAGTTCGTAGGCCCGCTCCTCCATCGTCGTCGATACGGACGTCGACTGGCCCGCCGCGACAGTCTGCGATTCCATGACGACGGTCACCCAGCCCGGCGCGGTGAACCGAACCGAATACGAGCCGGCGGACACACCGTCGATGGCATAGGTGCCGCCCGGGCCCGTGGTGGCTTGCGCCGCCACCGCGCCCTGTGCGCCCACGACCTCAACCAGCACGGCCGCCAGGGGAGCGCCCGTGGCGTCATCCGTGACCGAGCCCGCGATTCGACCCTGCGCCCACGCGGCGCCGGGGAGAGCCCCGAACGCGATGACCGCCGCCAGAAGCAGGGTTCCCCGCCCAGCATTACGACCGAACCGAACTCCGAATCCCGTCATCGCGAACGCCTCCCGCCTTCGGTTGAAACTGCCGGCATCCCTCTGTCACAAGCTAAGCGGAACCCCGGATTCTGTCAGCGCACGCGGCCGAAGCGGACGTCGCGCGTGCGGACGTTGGAAAGGTAGAAACCGATCACCTGTCCGTTGCGGTCGCGCTCGAAGGCGAACGACAGGCCTCCGCCCGAGAATTGATCCTCTTCGCCGGGTTCGAGTTCCGCCCGGTCGAGCCGGCGCTGCTGCAGGACGAGCGTGCCATCCTCCACGGACAGGGTGTAGAACGTCTCCAGTTCCTCGCTGAAGAAGCGGCCGGCGAAGTCGGCGAGGTCGTCCGCCGTCGGTTCCCATTCCTCGGCCTCGTCACCCTCGAGGCGCGTGGCGTGGTTGTCCCCGTTCTGGTGCAGCGTGAGCCCCTCGACATCGCCCTCCGGATCCCGCAGGAAAGTGACCGAGGCCTCGACCGCGAGCAGCCGGAAGGTCGAGTCTGAGGTGGGGACGATCTCGAGTCGCTGCTGGCCCGTCGCCTGCGCGTAGAACGTGTCGTCCTCGCGCGTGAAGGTGAGGATGAAGTTCGGTGACGCGTCCAGCGAGTAGCGGCCGGCGAACTCGTCGAACGCTTCGGGGTCGTAGTCGGCGGGATCGAACTCGCCCGCATCCGCCGCATCATCCTCTTCTTCCTCCTCCATCGCGTCCTTGAAGAACGCCGCGGCCAGCTCGTACGCGACGCCGCTGTCGAACTGCGCGTGGTTGCTCTGGGTCGTGAGGCCGGCGTTGATCTCGGGGAAGTAGACGAACATCGAGCGGTGGGCGACATCCGCGCCCCCGTGGCTGATCCGCTTGAGTCCGCCCTGCTCGCCGACCGAAAGGCCGTACCCGTACCCCGTCTCGTCCCCGTCGTTGAGGACGAACGAGGTCATCATCTCGTCGATGCTCTCGCGCGTGCCGACGCGCGGGTTCGCGTAGTTCTCGGCCCACGTCTGGAGGTCCGGGACCGTGCTGTAGATCGACCCGGCGCCGACCGCCCCGCCGAGGTCTCCGATCTGGCGGTATCCGTCCGGCCCCGGCGTGTAGCCCTCGGACATGTTGGGGACGATGTGGCGCGTGGACGGGCGCACCATGGTCCCGGTCATCCCCAGCGGTCCGAACACGTTTTCCTGCATGAAGACGTGGAAGTCCTGCCCGGAGGTGCGCTCGACGATGACGGCCGCGAGGCCGAACGCCGTGTTGTTGTAGTTCCACTCGGCGCCTGGCTCGTTCTGGAGCGCGGGCTGCCGCAGCACGATGTCGATGAGTTCCGAGCGGTCGATCCAGTCTCCGTGGTCGAGGCGGCGTCCCGTCATCCGCAACAGGTTCAGGAATTCGCGCAGGCCCGACGTGTGCGTGATCAGGTGCTTAACCCGGATCGTTTGATCGAACTCCGGGAGTTCGGCGATGTGCTTTCGAATGTCGTCGTCGAGGGAGAGGAGCCCGCGCTCCGCCTGAAGCATGACCGCGAAGGCGGTGAACTGCTTCGAGGTCGAGCCGATGTTCGTCCGGGTGTCTTCCTCGAATGGGAGGTCGTAGGCGAGGTTTGCCATCCCGTAGGTCTTCGAAAAGAGCGTGCGGCCGTCGCGCCACACCCGCACCGCGCCTCCCGGAGAATGCGGCCCATCGAAGCGGGACATGATCTGGTCGGCGAGCTCCTCCGGATCCGTCGCGACGGGTTCGAGCCGCAGCAGCGTGATCTCGTAGCGCCCACCGGCCTCGGCATCGTCCCCCGCGACGAACAGTTCCAGCGTGTGCACGCCCGCGCCGGACGTTCGCCCGCCGAAGCGCTCGACGCCGACCCCCAGCCCGCCGAAGCGGCCGACCTGCGTCCCCCCGGGGTCCAGGACGCGCGCCGTCACGTCGACGGAGATCTGGTCCACCTCGCCGAGGACGAAGTCGTTCTCATCCGTCTCGATCGTGTAGCGCGCGGTGTCGCCCGCGGCGAGCGTGCCCGGCAACGTCCGGCCGACCTCGAGCGCCGTGCTTTGGGCCGCGAGCTCGGCGGCCGAAAAAAGGGCGAGAAGTCCGGCGCAGAGCGCGGAAGCGGCGGAGCCGAGCGGGCGACGGGGACGGCGAACAAGACGCATATTCATGGATAACTCCGCGGCGGGTTCGAAGCGGGTAGCGACACTCGCGCGAGAGACGGTAAGGAGGCCCGACGCGGGCGGGCAACCACGCGACCAAGGTCGATACGGTGTCGACACGGAGTCGATACGGCTGGCCGCCGGTACCGGTTTCGGCGTCTCCGCACGTACAATCAGGCGGCGTTCACGGCTCGACTCGAAAACCATCCCGGATTGCGAAGGCTCCAATGAAGGCAAGTTCGAAGGCACATTCACTCCTCCTCCCGGCCATGCTCCTCGCGGCCTCGTTCCGTCCCGCCTGGGCACAGGATGCCGCCGGCACGCTCATGCTCGCGCAGCCCGCGGTCAGCGCGGACCGGATCGCGTTCACGTACGCCGGGGACCTGTGGACCGCGGGCATCGATGGGAGTTCGCCGCGCAGGCTGACCTCGCACGCGGGTTTCGAGTTCAACCCGCGCTTCTCGCCGGACGGCGAATGGATCGCGTTCAGCGGCGAATACGACGGCAACACCGATGTCTTTCTCGTGCCCGCGGAAGGGGGCGTGCCCGCCCGGCTCACCTGGCACCCGGGAGCCGATGTCGTCCAGAGTTTCACGCCCGACGGGTCGGCGGTGCTCTTTTCGTCGGGACGCAACGCCTACACGGGCCGCCACCGCCAGTTGTTCACGGTCGCGACGAGCGGCGGACACCCCGAACAGCTGCCCATTCCGCACGCGTTCAAGGCGACCTATTCGCCGGACGGCGCGAAGATCGCCTACACGCCGCTGTACGAAGCCTTCACGCAGTGGAAGAACTACCGGGGCGGGACGACGACGCGGATCTGGATCTACGACGTGGCGGACCATTCCGTCGTGCAGATTCCGCAGCCCGAAGGCCGCTCGAACGACACGGACCCCATGTGGATCGGGGACCGCGTCTACTTCCGCTCGGACCGCGACGGGGAGTTCAACGTCCATGCCTATGACACGGGGACGGGGCACGTCTCGCGGATCACCGCGCACGAGGACTTCCCGGTGCTGAACGCGTCGGCGGGCGGCGGCCGGATCGCCTACGAGCAGGCGGGGCGGTTGCACCTGCTCGATCCCCGCTCGGGCGCGAGCGACCCCGTGCCGGTGCGGGTCGCGACGGATCTCCTGGAGGTGCGGCCCCGCTACGCCGGCGGCGAGAACTTCGTCCGCAACGCGAGCCTCTCGCCCTCCGGCGCCCGCGCCGCCTTCGAGTTCCGGGGCGAGATCGTCACGTTGCCGCGCGACAAGGGGGACGACCGCAACCTCACGCAGTCGACCGCGGCCCATGAGCGGAGCCCCGCCTGGTCGCCCGACGGAGAGTCGATCGCCTGGTTCTCCGACGCCTCGGGCGAATACCGGCTGTACGTGGCTCCGCAATCGGGTGCATCGGGCGCGGGAGAAGCGCGCGCCTACCCGCTCGACGGCGCCGGGTTCTACGCGGACGCGGTGTGGTCGCCCGACGGCACGAAGATCAGCTACACGGACAACTCGCGGGCCGTGTACTGGATCGACCTCGCCTCCGGGGACACGCACCGCGTGGATGCCGACGCGATGTACGGGCCGCTGCCCCCGCCCTCGCACGCCTGGTCGCCGGACTCCCGCTGGCTCGTCTACACGCGCAACAACGAGACCAACATCCGCACCGCCTACGTGCACCTCCTCGAAACGGGAGAGACGAGAGCCGTCACGGACGGGCTCAGCGACGTCTCCGAAGCCGTCTTCGACGCCGGCGGCAAGTACCTCTATCTCACGTCCTCCACGGACGCGGGCCCCGTCGTCCAGTGGTTCGCCCAGTCGAACAACGACTTCGACATGACGAACGCGATCTATCTCGCGGTCCTCGAGAAGGGAACGCCGTCCCCGCTGGCGAGGGAAAGCGACGAAGAGGCCGGGGACGAGGCCGAACCGGAGGCGGGGGGAGCCGGCGATGCGGAGGCAGCCGGCGATGCGGACGAGGTCACCGTCCGCATCGACTTCGACGGGCTCGACCAGCGGATCCTCGCCCTGCCGTTGCCCGAAGCCGGCTACGCGAACCTGCAACCCGGCGACCCGGGCCAGCTCTTCTACGTCCGAAGCGAGACGGCCAGCGGGTTCGGAAGCCCCGGTGCCGGCCCCAGCCTCCACCGCTTCTCGCTCGCCGAGCGCGAGGCGGCGACGGTGGTCGGCGGCACGCGCTTCTACGACCTGTCCGCAGACCGCAGGAGCGTGCTGTACGCGACGTCCGGCGGCTGGTTCATCGGCAACGCCGGCGGGACGGACATCGGATCCGGCGCGGACCGGCTCCGCGTCGCCGACGTGCAGGTGAGGATCGCCCCGCGCGCGGAATGGCGTCAGATCTACGATGAGGCCTGGCGGATCAACCGCGACTACTTCTACGACCCGAACATGCACGGCGCGGACTGGCCCGCCATGAAGGAGAAGTACGCCGCTTTCCTCCCCCACCTCACCTCGCGGGCCGACCTCAACCGGCTCATGACGTGGCTCCATTCCGAGATTGCGGTGGGGCACCACCGTGGCGGCGGCGGCGACTTCCTGCACGAGACGGACGACGTGCCGGGCGGCCTCCTGGGCGCGGACTTCGTCGTCGAAGAGGGGCGGTACCGGTTCGAGAAGGTGTACGGCGGTCTCAACTGGAATCCCGGACTCCGATCCCCGCTCACGGAGCCGGGGGTCGAGGTCGAGGCGGGCGAATACCTGCTGGCGGTCGAAGGGGTCGCGCTCTCCGCGCCGGAGAACCTCTACAGCCGGTTCGAGAACACGGCCGGCCGGATCGTTTCGATCACCGTCGGCCCGTCGCCGGACGGGACGGGGTCACGCACCGTCGACGTCGTGCCGGTGGCGAACGAGGGCGCGCTGCGGAACCGCGACTGGGTGGAGGGCAACCTCGCGCGGGTCGACGAAGCCACCGGCGGGCGCGTCGCATACGTATACGTGCCCAACACGGCCGGCGCGGGACACGAGTACTTCAAGCGCTACTTCTTCCCGCAGACGAACCGGGAGGCCGTGATCATCGACGAGCGGCACAATGGGGGCGGCCAGATCGCGGACTACTACATCAACATCCTCCGGCGGCCCTACATGTCGCACTGGGCGATGCGCTACGGGGCCGACCTCGTCACGCCGCAGGGCGCGATCCCGGGCCCCAAGGTGATGCTCATCGACGAGAACGCCGGTTCCGGCGGGGACATGCTGCCGTGGATGTTCCGCAAGCTCGAGATGGGCACGCTCATCGGGCGCCGCACCTGGGGCGGGCTCGTCGGCGTCCTGGGGTTCCCGATTCTGATGGACGGCGGGTCGATCACGGCGCCGAACCTCGCGATATGGACGGAGGACGGGTTCATCGTCGAGAACGTGGGTGTGCCGCCGGACATCGAAGTGGAACAGTGGCCGGCCGAGGTGATCGCGGGCGTCGACCCGCAGCTGGAGAAGGCGATCGAGGTCGTGCTGCAGCAACTCGAGGCGTCACCGGTGGCGACACCCGAACGGCCGCCCTTCCCGATCCGCGTGCGG
Organism: Candidatus Palauibacter australiensis; assembly: GCA_026705295.1. Classification (NCBI taxonomy): domain Bacteria; kingdom Pseudomonadati; phylum Gemmatimonadota; class Gemmatimonadia; order Candidatus Palauibacterales; family Candidatus Palauibacteraceae; genus Candidatus Palauibacter; species Candidatus Palauibacter australiensis. Next base: position 14,663 of record JAPPBA010000180.1, on the reverse strand, counting down.
CGACCCTGACCGAGGCCGCCGGCGCGGGCCACTCACCGTGGGCCCGCGCCGGCGCGCCCAGCGTCAACGGCAGGTGGCGGGATCGACCGAGATGGTGACGGCTTCGGCGGTCACCGAGTTTCGGTTCATCCGCCAATTGATCAACGCGTTCGCCCCCAGCCGTCTGGCGTCGGCGATGACTTTCTCGAGGGCTCCGCGGAGTTCAAGGCTCCCGGCCCGCCTGCCTCCTTCCACGGCCATCGTATCCGACGTGACGGAGTACATGGAAACTGTCGCCTGCACCTGGCCGTGTTCCTCTTCCTTCGGACAGCGGTCGATCCCGCCCCACCCCGGGTCGCACCGAATGAGCCGCGAATGCTGGAGGTTGATCTGGTTATCCGTGGTGCCGACGAAACAGGCCCAGATCCGGTCGTCGCCCGCGCCGACGCCAGTGAGAGAAAAGCCAAGGTCCAGCCGTGTGATCTCCTCCGTGAGACTCACGGCGACGGCAGCGCCTCCAGTCCCCAGGAGCGCCGGTTGCAGCGAGATCTCGACGCCGAGCGGCACATAGCACAGCGTGTAGCTGCCGTCCAGCGCCGTCTGTCCCTCCCTCCGCCCCTCCTGGCCGTCGTGCACCCAACTGGCGATGACGGTCGCGCCGGGGAGTCCCATCTGCGTGGCTCCGTCCGAGACCAGTCCCCACAGCGCGCCCGTCATCTCCGGCGAGTCCGGGCATACCTCGTTGACTTCCTGAGCAACCGCCGCAGGTCCCGCGAAAGCGAGCGCCGCCGCTCCCGCGGCGATCCTTCCCATCAGCGGCAGCTGGTAGGATCGACGGAGATCGTGACCGCCTCGGCGGTGAGCGAATTCCGGTTCATCCGGACATTGATCATGGCGTTCGCCCCGAGCCGCGCGGCGTCGGCGACCAGCTTCTCGAGGGCTTCGCGAAAGTCCGAACTTCCGGCTATTTCGTCCACGCGGTCCTCATCGTCCGCTGACAGGCCGCCGCCCGTCATCGTCGCCTGCACCTGACCGTACTCCGCTTCCTTCGGACAGCGGTCGATCCCCGCCCAGCCCGGGTCGCACCGGATGAGTCGCGTATTCTGGACGTTGACCTGGTTGTCCGTAACCCCACCGAAGCAGGCCCAGATCCGGTCGTCGTTGCCGCCGCTACCGACGGCGGAGAGGGAAAACGTGAGGTCCAGGCGGGTGATCTGTTCCGTGAGACTGGCCGTGATGGCGGCCCCTCCCGTGCCCATGAACACCGGCTGAACCGAGATCTCGACGCCGAGCGGCACGTAGCACAGCGTATAGCCGCCGTCCAGCGCGGTCTGCCCTTCCATCTGTCCCGACTCGCCGTCCCTTTCCCAGCTCGCGACGACGGTGGCGCTGGGCAAACCCATCTGCGTGTCCCCGTCCGAGACCAGTCCCCACATGGCGCCCGTCATGTCCGGCGAATCCGGACACACTTCGCTGAGTTCCTGGGCGACGGCGGCGGATCCCGCGAAGGCGAGCGCCAACGCACCCACCGCCATCCCCGAAGCGAATCTTCTCATCGTCATCTTCTCTTCCCTCCTTCAGCAGCCCTGCGTCGATTGCTCATCGGTTGCCAGTGTACTTCGTGACTCCGCCCTCGGCGGCGGCCCGCGAGTTCGGTCCTTCCGCAGCATAAACGTTCCCGTCCGCATCGACCGCGACGCCCTCGCCGGCCTCGCCCTGCGGATCGTCGGATTCGTGCGGCGGGATGAAGGCCGTGACCCGGTCCTGGGAGGCGTGGCCGATCCGAACGCCGGTCAGCCAGTCCGAGTGCTGGTTGGGGTTCGACTCCGAGTCGATGGCATAGACGTTGTCCGCGTCGTCGATGAAGAGTCCGCTGACGCGGCCGAACTCGTAAAAGATGTCGAGCAGGTTCCCTTCCTGGTCGAAGACCTGGATGCGGTGGTTGCCCCGGTCCGCGACGAAGAGGCGCCCCCGCGAGTCCATCTCGAGCGCGTGCGGGGTCCGAAACTCGCCCGGCGCGTCGCCGATCACGCCCCACTCCATGAGGTATTCGCCTTCGGGCGAGAACTTGATGATACGGCCGGTGGACCCCTCCGGAGGGTTCGCGTTCTGTCCGCTGTGGCCGTCGGAGACGAAGATCGACCCGTCCGGAGCCGTGATCACGTCGCACGGCTCGTTGAAGAAGGTGCCGGGCTCGCTGCTCCGAACGCCCATCTCCCCGAGCATCATGAGCACCTCGCCTTCCGGCGAGAACTTCACGACGGTATGCCCCTTGTCTTCTGTCCCCTGGGAGTCCGTAACCCAAACGTTCCCGTCCTCGTCCACGTGGAGCCCGTGCGGAAGCACGAAGAGGCCAGCACCGAAGCTGGCCAGGACCTCGCCCGTCTCGCGGTGGAACTTGAACACGGGGTCGACGATGTTCTCCGCACACCCGCCGGAGAGCGCGATCCCGCCACAACGGTCGTAGGCCCAAATGTGGCCGTCGATGGGGTCGATATCGATGCCCGCCGTGGAGCCCCACGTCCGGCCATCCGGGAGCGGCGCCCAGTCCTTGATCACGTTGGGCGTGGGGTTCGGGAGACCCGCCGCCGCCGGATCCGTGACCTCCTCGGCCGGATCCATCATCTCATCCTCCGCCGCGTCCTCCGCGCCGCAGGCCGCGATGCCGAGGAACGCGGCCCCCAGTGCGGTCAAGTGTGCCAGTCCGGTTACGCGCAGGTTCTTCATGTCTCCTCCCGGTCGTTCAGTGTTGCGCAACCCGTACCCCGCCCTGCGTCGACCCGCCTCTCAAAATGTGCCTCCGCCCCGCCGATCTGGCCAGAGAATGGGCCGGGTCGCAGTTTCGACCCGACGCACGCGGAACGGTCAAACCGGAGGTCGGTGCCGATGGCGAACTTCCCGAGGAGGCGCGAGCTACGTCGCGTGGAGCGAAACCGCTGTCGCGGGAGGCGTGTCCTGTGCGCCCTCCTCGTCCTGGGGCTCGGAACGGTCGCCGCCTGCACGCCGGACGACGGCATCCCGCGAACGGCCTCGGGACATCCCGACTTCAACGGCATCTGGGCGGCGCTCGGAAATGCGTACTGGGACGTGGAGCCGCACATGGCGCGTCCCGCGCTCGCCATGCAGGAAGGCCCCGTCGTGCCCGTCCCCGCCAACGAGGTCGTGGCGCTCGGCGCTGTGGGATCCGTGCCGTCCGGGCAGGGGATCGTGGTCGGCGGGAGCATCCCCTACCTCCCGGAAGCCCTGGAGCGGCGCGACGAAAACCGCGAACGCTGGCTCGAGCGCGACCCCGAGATCCGCTGCTACCTGCCCGGCGTCCCGCGCGCGAACTACATGCACCTCCCGTTCCAGATCTTCCAGAGCGAGTCGAAGTTCTTCATCGCCTACGAGTACGCCGGAGCGGTCCGCGACATCTATCTCGAGGATCCCGGTCCCCCCCAGGTGGATGCCTGGATGGGGCAGTCGGTGGGGCGCTGGGAGGAGGACACCTTCGTCGTCACCGTGAACGGGTTCAACGGCCAGACCTGGTTCGACCGGGCCGGGAACCACCACAGCTACCGGCTCACGGTCACGGAACGGTGGACGATGCTCGGGCCCGACCACCTGATGTACGAGGCCACGATGGAGGACCCCGAGACGTTCTCCGAGCCGTGGACGATCCGCCTGCCGCTGTACCGAAACGTGGATCCCGACGCGAGGCTGGGGCAGTTCAAGTGCGTCCCCTTCGTGGAGGAGTTGATGTACGGACACCTCCGAAAGAACCCGATCCGGTAGCCGGGCGGCCCGTGGCAAGCCCCGCGTCAGCGCCGATGAGGTCCGCGAGTCGTCGACCGTGCCCGCGGGGACGCCCCGGCGTGCTGGCGCTCGCGGCCCTGCTCGGCGCCGCCGCGTTCTCCGCGTGCGACGGGGCCGGCGGCCGTCCGGGGGAAGGCGGGGATGGATGGGTCGTTCCGCGGACCGCGGACGGGCATCCCGATCTGCAGGGTGACTGGACGAACGGGACGATGACGCCGCTGCAGCGCCCGGAGGGCGAGGCACTCGTGCTCACGGCGGAGGAGGTCGCGGTCCGCGAGGGGCGGCGCCAGGAGTACATCGACGACCGAAACGCGCCCAGCGACCCGGACCGCGAGGCCCCGCCGGTGGGAGGAGACGGTTCCACGGGCGCGGCCGGCGGCGTCGGCGGCTATAACTACTTCTGGATCGATGCGGGCGACCGGGTCGCGGTGTTCAACGGCGAGCCCCGAAGCTCGCTCCTCACGTACCCGGAGGACGGTCGCATCCCGGCTCTCACTCCCGAAGGCCGGCGGCGGCGACTCCAGGCCTACGGGCGGCTGGCTGGCGCGTTCGACAATCCCGAGAACCGCCCCGTCGGCGAGCGCTGCATCCTCTCCTTCGGCTCCAACGCCGGCCCGCCGATGCTGCCGAACTACTTCTACAACAACAACTACACCATCGTGCAGACGTCCGATCACATCATGATCCTGACGGAGATGGTGCACGACGTGCGCATCGTCCGCATGGGCGAGCCGAAGCCGACCGGCGATGGCGTGCGCCCGTGGTTCGGCGAATCGTGGGGGCGCTGGGAGGGAGACACGCTCGTCGTCCGCACGACGAACCTGAATCCGGACCAGATGGCTGCCTACGTGTACCTGTTCGGCCCCGGCTCGGAGCGGATGACCGTGACGGAGCGCATCACGCGCGCGGACGAACACACGATCCACTACGAGTTCACCGTCGAGGACCCGGACACCTTCGTCGAGAGCTGGGGCGGGGAAGTTCCCTTCACGCGCCTCGACGGCCAGCTCTACGAGTACGCCTGCCACGAGGGCAACTACGCCCTCTCCAACGTCCTCAGCGGCGCCCGCGCCCAGGAGCGCTAGCCGTCGCGGGAACTCCCCGGCGGCTGTTACTTTGGAGCGAGGATGCAAGAGCGTCGTCGTGGCGCCGGATTGTGGGTTGAGACACGGGTGAGATCGATGAGGAAGCTGCCTCTGTACCTCCTGGCGGGCGGGGTCGCGCTGGCCGCCGCGGCGCCGCTGATCGCGCACCACGCCTTCGGGGCGGAGTTCGACCGGAACGCCCCCATCCGCCTCCGGGGCGCCGTCGTGCGGCTCGAATGGGTGAACCCGCACACGTGGATTCACCTCGAGGTCGAGACCGATGCCGGATCCGAGGTCTGGATGGTCGAGGGCGGCACGCCGAACACGCTCCTGCGCCGGGGCCTCCAGCGGGACTGTCTCGCGCCCGGCACCGAACTCATCGTGGACGGCTACCAGGCCAAGGACCACTCGCTCAAGCGGGCCAACGGCCGCGACGTCACCTTCACCGACGGCAGCAAGTTCTTCATGGGTTCATCCGGCGCCGGCGCCCCTCCCGGCGGCGCGCCGCGACCCAACGATCCCGCCTACGACGCCAACCCCTGCCAGCCGCCCCCCGGCTGGGAAGGCGAGATCGTCGAGGTCACCAGCCACAGCATCCTCGAGGAGCACAACTAGCGCTCCCGGTCGGCGTCCGCACGCGGGATCCGGAGCGGGATCCGGGGAAGGGCTTCAGGCGGAGAAGCCGATCCAGCGTCCCGCGGCGGCCACCGTGAACCACAACCCCAGCGAGATCGCGGCGATGAGCCGCGTGCGCCAGTTCGCGCGACCCGGGGCCGCGGCGACCACCCACTTCCGGGTTCCGAAGGTGAACGCGAGCGCGAACGGGAGCGAGATCATCTTCACCCAGAAGGACGTGTTGTAGTAGCACTTCACGGCTTCCGACAGGAACAGCGGAATACCGGTCAGGAACATCAGTCCCACCCCCGCGAGCAGCCAGGGGCGCGCGTGCCGCACGACGTTCGCGATCGGCTGCCGCGTGAGCCCCTTCCCCAGGAGCCGGAGATCGGCGAGCAGCACCGCCCCGCCCAGGAGCCCGAGCCCCAGCAGGTGGACGGCCTCGATGATGGGGAAGGCCCAGATCGATTCACGCACGGCCGTCCCGATGGCCGTGTTCTCCAGCCGCTCGAAGAAGGGGAGCCACGCTTCCGGCGCGAACTGACGCCCGCCCATCAGTCCCCCGCCACGGGGCAGCCCGCCGCCCAGTTCACCCAGCCCGGCTGTCCCGGAATGTCACAGTCGAACCAGTTGTAGGCGATGAGACGGCCCGCCACGATGATGAGCGCCCACGCCGCGAGCGAGATGGCGCCCGCCGCCCGCGCCCGTCCCGGAAGAACGGGCAGGCGTTCCCACTCCATCACGCGGCGGTGGATCCCCCGGTGAAAGACGAAGGCGTTGAGTCCCGCAACCACGAACAGGAGCACCTTCAGTCGAAAGAAGATGTTGTGGTAGTAGCGGACCGGGTTCGAGTAGAAGATGAGAAGCCCGGTGACCACCATGACCGTGAATCCGAGCCGGGTCCACGGGAGCAGCCGGCCCGTGACCTCCGACACCGGCACGCGCCGCATCGTCCAGCCCAGGAGCCGGAGGTCGTTCATCATCACGGTGCCGAAGAAGAGGGCCACGGCCAGGACGTGGGAGGATTCGATGAGCGGCCACGCGAGGGTGGATTCCAGCAGGGCCACGCTCCAGGGGGTGTTCCCCAACCACTCGAGGAATCGTTCCATGGGCCGGAGAGCCTAGCGTCCGTCCCCGCGGTCCGTCGCGTGCGTCGCGGGCGCGCCGGGATCGGGATCCGGAGCTTCTTCACGCGCCGGAGCTCCTTCGGGTCCCGGAGCGCTGTGGGGATCGCTCGGCCTGAGCGTTTCCGCCGCGTAGCGGGCGTGGCAGTCGCGACAGGCGTAGTAGACCTCCGCGCCGGCGTCGAACACGGCGTCCGGGTTGCGGCGGTCCACGGCGTCCAGCGCCAGGCGGCCCGCCTCGACCATCGTCCGCGAGTGGGCCATCCAGTCGCCGCGGTCGCGCGCGCGGCCGTCCATCATCATCAGGTTGCCCGACTCGGCGAGGACGAACGCGGCGTTGCGGAGCGAGGTCCAGTCCTCCTCGGTCAGGGGCCGGAACTGGTGGACGCCCGCTTCGGTGAGGACCTCGCCCACGCCGTCCCAGTAGGCCTCCGCCGCCGGCTCCATTACGGAGACCATCAGTTCCTGCATGTCCGCGACGGGGACCGGGCGCTCCGGCGCCTCCCCGGTACAGCCGGCGGCGACCGAGAGGGCGAGGAGCGGCAGCGTGAAGGGAGGCAGCCTGGAGTTCTCCATGGCGGAGGAACCTATTCGCGCCGTCGGCGCCCGCGCTACGAACCCCGCCGCCGCCCGACGTCCGTTTCCCGCCACGACGGATCGGCGGGCTCGTCCGGGTCGGAGCGCAGGAACCGGACCAACTCCGCGTGGAAGCGCTCCGGAATCTCGAACTGCGGCGAGTGCCCGACCTCGGGGAAGATCACGAGTTCGGCGTTCTGCAACTGCTCGGCGACATTTCGGGCGAGCGCCGGGTAGTCGGCCACGAGGCGGTCATCGGCGCCGCCGATGACGAGCGCTTTCGTCGCGATGTGCTGCCACTCGTAGACGACGGGATCCTCGTAGAGAATCGCGCGCTGCGCCGCCCGCACCCGCGCCATGCGCGGCCAGTCTCCGCTCAGCGTGAGGCCGTACTGGACCTTCACCCACTCGAGGTACTCCGGGCGCCAGCCGTTCGGGTAGTACCGCATGTGCCCGCGCAGGACCGACTGATACGTCGTCCCGTTGAGCACCGAAGCGTAGTTCTCATCCGCGTCGGTCCACCCCCGGCCGGGACGGGAGTCGGTGAGGCCGATCTGGTTCACCATGGCGACGTGCGTCGTCGCCTCGGGATACGTCGAGGCGAACCGCGTCGCCACCATTCCGCCCATCGAGTGTCCGACGATCGCGGCGCGCTCGACTCCGAGCGCGTCGAGCAGCCGCTTCGCGTTCCGCGCGGGGATGTGGAGGTTGTAGTGGATGATGGGTTTCGAGGAGCGGCCGAAGCCCAGCCGGTCGATCGCGATCACCCGGAACCCCGCGTTCCGCAGCGCCTCGATCGTGGGCCGGAACCCGGCCGCGAAGAAGTTCATCCCGTGAAAGAGGACGACCGTCTGTCCGTTCGGGGCGCCCGCCGGAGCCACATCCATGTACGCGAGCCGATAGTCCTTCCCATAGACCTCGACGTCGAGGTACGACACCGGGTGCGGATAGGGGACGTTGCTGTAGTCGATCGCCGTCGCCTCCCAGTCGGCCGGCGGTTTCGCGGGCGGCTCGCTCTGCGCCGAGACGGGTCCGGCGGCGGCAAGGACGGTCGCGGCCGCTACGACCGTCGTGGCGGCGAGAAGCCGGCGGCCCCTCCGCCTCCGGCGTACACGGTCCAAGGGGCGATTCCCGGTGTGGTGGGCGATCGGCATCGGGGTCCTCCCTTCCCAAATGGTTGCCCGGAAGATCCTCACTCCTTCCGGTATGCTCTCGTGATTCGGACGGGTGGGGTGAGTTGTTGCGCGTCGTAGGGGGCCTGGTGGATTGCGCGCACCACGTCCATGCCGGCCACCACGCGTCCGAAGGCGGCGAAGCCCTGGCCGTCGGGGTTGCGCATACCGCCGAAGTCGAGCGACGGCTGGTCGCCGATGCAGATGAAGAAGCTCTGCGTCGCGGTGTCGGGGCCGCCGCGCGCCATCGAGACCGTCCCGTCCTCGTGCCGGAGCCCGGTCTCGGAGGTGCGTTCCAGCGGGATGGGCGGGAAGGACTCGGCGTCCATCTCCGGGTTCCGCCCGCCCTGGACGACGGCGATCCGGATGGAGTCGTTGGGCTGGTTGTCCGCGTGCACGGTCCGGAAGAAGGTGCCGCCGTCGTAGAACCCGCCGTCGACGTAGCGGAGGAAGTTGGCCCCGGTGACCGGCGCGCGGTCGATGTCCACTTCGAGTTCGAAGCCGCCCATCTCCGTCTCGACGGCGACGAGGACGGGGTCCCCGGACGCGGCCGGGACGGAAGCGACGCCCGCAACTCCCGCACTGAGCGCCACGATGGTGGCCACAATCATCCATCGAGCCCAACGTGTTCGCACGCCTGCCCTCCTTTTGCTGACGGGATCGACACAACCTTACGTTTTCGAGCCAGCCCCGGGCGAACCTCGCCCTCGAACCCACGGGATGAATGTGTATCCGACATGAGCGAAGAAAAGAGAGACCGCCGGAGCTTCGTCAAATCCGTGGCCGCCGGCACCGTGCTGGCCGCGGGCGCGCCGTCGCTCCTGGCCGGAGCGGAGCCCGGCCCTCGGAGCGGACCCGCCGTCCGCCGCACGCTCACGCGGGAGCCGGAAACCCGTCGCGTGCCGCCGTCCGACGACATCGGCCTGGCCGTGATCGGCGCCGGCGGGATGGGCATGGCGGACGTCTCCACCGCGTTGCGTATTCCCGGCGTGAGCCTTGTGGCCGCCTGCGATGTATTCGACGGCCGGCTCGAAGCCGCGCGCGAGCGGCACGGGGACATCTTCACGACGCGCGACTACCGGGAGGTGCTCGCCCGTGACGACGTGGATGCGGTCATCGTGGGCACGCCCGACCACTGGCACCAGCCGATCTCCGTCGATGCGCTCCGCGCCGGCAAAGCCGTCTACTGCGAGAAGCCGATGGTCCACCGGATCGAGGAGGGGCACGATCTGATCGCGGCCGAGCAGGAATCCGGGTCGGTCTTCCAGGTGGGCAGCCAGGGGATGAGTTCGCTCGGCAACGAAAAGGCGAAGGAACTCTACGAGGAAGGGGCGATCGGCGAACTCAACTACGCGGAGGGATTCTGGGCGCGCAACGACCCCATCGGGGCGTGGCAGTACCCGATCCCGGCCGGGGCCTCCGAGCAGACCGTCGACTGGAAGGGCTTCCTCGGACCCGCGCCGGACCTGCCGTACGACCCGCTGCGGATCTTCCGCTGGCGCAACTACCGCGACTACGGGACCGGCGTGGCGGGCGACCTCTTCGTCCACCTCTTCTCCAGCCTCCACTTCGTCGTGAGTTCGCGTGGCCCGACCCGGATCCAGGCCGCGGGGGGGCTCCGCTACTGGAAGGACGGGCGCGAGGTGCCGGACGTGCTCCTGGGCGTGTTCGACTACCCGGAGACCGAGACGCACCCGGGCTTCAACCTCTCGCTGCGCGTGAACTTCGTGGATGGGACCTCGGGCACCACCTTCCTGCGATTGGTGGGAAGCGAAGGGGCGATGGACGTGACGTGGACCGAGGTGATCCTCCGAAAGAATGTCGCGGTCGACCCGATGGACGCCTTCTCCCAGGAGAAGATGGCCGAGGCCGCGGCGTCGGCGGACGGGCTCCCGCCACGGGTCCGGATGCTTCCCCCGGCCGAAGTCCGGTACGAGGTGGAGCGAGGATATCGCGGCGCACACGTCGACCATTTCTTCAACTGGTTCGAGGCGGTTCGCGGCGGCCCGGCCGTGCGCGAGGACGCGACCTTCGGGCTGCGCGCGGCCGCCCCCGCGCTTGCCTGCAACCTCTCCTATTTCGAGGACCGCATCGTGCACTGGGACCCCGACGCCATGAGGCTCGTCTGATGCCCGCGCCGCGCCGTCGGCTCCGCGCGCGACTACGGGTCCGCGCGCCGCTCGCACCCCGCGCCCCCCTCCTCACCGCGCTGGCGGCGGGGCTGGCGCTCGGCTGCGAGCAGCCCCCCGAGACCCCCGCGGACACGGGGGAGACCGACGCGGCCGAGTCGGCGCCGAACACGCTGACCGCGGCCGAACGCGAGGCCGGCTGGCGCCTCCTCTTCGATGGCGAGACGACAGCCGGCTGGCGTGGCTACAACCTGGAGACCTTCCCGGACACCGGGTGGGCGGTGATCGACGGCGCGCTCGTCGTGGGCGCGACCGCGACCGACCCCGACGTGGCGATCGGCGGCGACATCGTCACCACTGAATCGTTCTCCGACTTCGATCTGAAGTTCGAGTTCATGCTGTCGGAGGTCGCGAACAGCGGCGTCCTCTACCGCGTGATCGAGGAGGAGGGCGCGGCGATCTGGTTCAACGCGCCCGAATACCAGGTGCTCGACGACCCGGCGTACATCGAGATGGGCACGATGGACATGCACACGCACCTGACCGGCGACAACTACGACCTGCACGCCTCCGGCGAGAAGACGCTCCGCGGGCCGGGTGAGTGGAACGAGGGCCGGATCCGCATCCAGAACGACCTCGTCGAGCACTGGCTGAACGGGACGAAGACGGTCGAATACGAACTGGGCTCCCCCGAGTGGGAGGCGCTCGTCGCCGCGAGCAAGTTCGCGCCGTATCCCCGCTACGGGCGTGCCGCGTCGGGGCCGCTCGGCCTCCAGGACCACGGGCGCCACGTCTGGTACCGCAACATCCGTATCCGTCCCCTCGAACCCGTCTCCCTGTTCAACGGCGAGAACCTCGACGGCTGGCGCGTGCACGGGACCGAACGCTGGTACGTGGCGGACGGAGAGCAGGGCGGGGAAATCGTGTGCGAGAGCGGCCCGGACGCCGAGTACGGCTACCTCGTGACCGAGGCGACGTACCGCGACTTCGACCTCACCGTCGAGTTCAAGCAGGAGGCGGACGGCAACAGCGGCGTCTTCCTGCGCTCCAGCGTGGAGGGGACGACCGTGAGCGGCTGGCAGGCCGAAGTCGCGCCCCCGGGCCTCTTCACCGGCGGCATCTACGAGTCGTACGGCCGCGGCTGGCTCGTGCAGCCCGACCCGGAACTCGACGCCGCGCTCCGCATGGGGGACTGGAACACGATGCGAATCCGGGCCGACGGCGACCGTGTTGAGACGTGGTTGAACGGCATGAAGATGGTGGACCTGGAGGACGAGCAGATCGGAGAGGCCGAGGGTTCTATCGCGCTCCAGATCCACGACGGCGGGGGCATCAAGGTCCGCTGGCGCAACCTGAGGCTGACGAACCTCGGCAATTGATTTGAACCGGCGCGTCGTCGGAGGAGACGAGATGAGATTCTGCTGTGCGGCATTGATCGCGTTGCTGGCGGGTTGTGGGGGCGAGACCGGGGGGTCGGCCGCTCCGCCTCCCGACGAAGACCGGCCGCTGGCGGCCGATTTCGAGGACGTGTACCGGATCGGAGGGATCGCGGCGGAGGGGTGGGACGCGTTCACGGAGATCGCGGACCTGGACTTCGATGCGGCCGGCCGGCTCTACATCCGCGACGAAGCCGCGTCTTCCACACGCATCGTGGTCGTGGACGGAGCCGGAGGCCTAGTGGCGGAGTTCGGGCGCCGGGGCGACGGGCCGGGCGAGCTTCGCGACGTGGGGCACATGGTGGCCCGGCCCGGGGGAGGGGTCGTGATCGTCGACAACGGTCACCGCGCCTATCTCCTGTTCGGCCCGGACGGGTCGTTCGAGCATGCGATACGCTTCGCGATCGAGGGCGCCTCCGAGACCGCTTCGGCGGAGGCCGTGCGCGCCGCCCGGGAGGGGGAAACGCTGTTCCTGACCCGAAGCTCGGACGCGCGCATCAGCAACGGGCAAATGTCCGTCCAGGCCGGCGACCGCACCATCTACCGCATGTCACTCGCCGAGGCGGGAGAGGCCGATGCGGAAGAGGCCGCCGCGGTGCCGTTCGCGGAAGGGTGGGAGGCGCAGCCGGAGCAAGACATCACGATGGAGGCGGCGGACCCGTCGGACATGTTCGACGCTTTCGGCGACGCGTTCATGGGGTTCGTGCCGGACCTCGTGTTCGATGTCCTCCCGGGTGGTGGCGTGGCGTATTCGGATTCCTCCGCCTACGCGATCAAGATCCAGCCGGCCCCCGGGGCTCCCCTCCGTGTCGTCGGCCGCCCCCTCCACCCCGAACCCGTCACCGAGTCCCTTAGGGAGCGCGCCCGGACCCGAATGATGGAAGCTCTGGAAGCCTCGGCTACGGGACAGGTCAACGGCCAGTCGTTGGACGATCTTCCGCCGGAGCTTCGCGCCCAGGTGGCGGCCATGGTGGAGGAGATGGTGGACGGAATGCGCGACGCGGTGGCGAACGCGGGCTTCATGCCGGAGGTGCCCATCGTGCGGGATCTGCGAACGACCTGGGAGGGGGGGGTCTGGGTTCAGCGCTGGGGGAGCGACCCACTGGCGCAGATCGATGCGCAGGTCGCACCCTCGGGCGGAGGCTCCGAGGGGGAGGAGGCGCCGGCCGGCTGGATCGATGTCTTCTCGCCGGAGGGCGGGTACATGGGCACCCTGTCGCTGGAGGAGACGCCCATGCCCGACGCGTTCGGGCCCGGCGGCGTCGTCGCCTTCGTGGAGACGGACGAATTCGACGTCCCGACGATCATCCTGAAGCGGCTGCCGCCGACCATCCCCCTGGAGTTGGGGTCGCCGGCTTCGGGCGCCGCGGGCGGGGATCGTTAGCGTGGCGTTTGACCCGGTCTTCGCCCGTTGCGTACCCTTTTGCCAAAGAGTCCTCCCGCAAGGAGCGATGTGATGCCGCACGCGACGCGGATCGTGTCTTTCGCCCGGAGATCTTCCGTTCTGCCGGTCCTCATGTTGCTCTGCGCCACCGGAATGGCGGCGCAGGACGGCGGGCCCGCCGCGACGGCGCGCCACGCTGCGACAGGGGCGTCGGGCGTCGAGGCGGACGACGTGACCTTCAGCCGCGACATCGCGCCGATCCTGCAGCGGGCCTGCGTCCGCTGCCACCGCGACAACGGCGTCGCCCCGATGCCGCTCGTCACCTATGAGGACGTCCAGCCCTACGCGAGCATGATTGCGCGGCGGACCCAGATCCGGGACCGGGCCGGCGCCATGCCCCCCTGGTACGTCGAGAAGGACATCGGCATCCAGCACTTCAAGGACGACATGTCGCTCGACGAGCGGGAGATCGAGGCGCTCGACGCCTGGCGCCGCGCCGGCACGCCCGAGGGCGATCCCGCCGACCTGCCGCCGCCGCTCGAGTTCGACGACGACGTCGTGTGGGCCGCGGGCGAGCCGGACCTGATCGTCAAGCTCCCCGAGGTCGTCGTGAAGGGCGACGCGCCCGACTGGTGGGGGGACATCGAGAGCGTGCCCACGGGTCTCACCGAGGACCGCTACGTGAAGTCCGTCGAGATCCGCGAGGTGAACGACGTGCCCCAGCGCAGGGACGGGGAGCACGGCGGTCGCCACACGGTCGGCGGCCGCTTCGTCGTGCACCACATGATCTGGAGCACACGCGTGCTCGAGGGCCAGGAGACGGGTCCCGGCTCGCGCCGCGCCTCTACGGACACGGGCTGGCCGGTGCACGAAGTCGGCCGCGAGCCCGACCTCTTCGACGAAGACGCGGGCCGCCTGCTCCGGGCGGGCTCCTCGGTGGTGTCGAACTCCGTCCACCTCCATTCCAACGGCCGCGACACGCGCGCCCACCTCGAGATCGGCTTCCGCTTCCATCCGGAGGACTACGAGCCGAAGTACCGGCGGAGCGTCTTCGGCCTCGGCAACGGAAGCGACATCGATATCCGGCCCGGGGTGGCGGGGCAGGAACTTCACGCCTACAAGGTGCTGGACCAGCATTCGTGATCCCATTCGGAACTGTTGTGGTTGTTGAACTTACGGGATTCTGCGGGCGGTTTCCCGCCGTTCGGTTCCCGCCGAGTCGATTTCAGCCCCGCGCCCTCCGGCGGCTCCGGATCGCCTGCCTGAGTTGGGCCTCGTCGGGCTGCTGGTAACAGCGCAGCACCGTCTTGGCCGCCTTCCAGCCTCCGAGCTCGCAGAGCACCTTGAGGGGCAGGTCCATCAGGTCGC
>JAPPBA010000179.1 GCA_026705295.1 Candidatus Palauibacter australiensis | reverse complement strand
GTTGGGTCGTGGAAAGGGATGCCTTCGACATCCCGTATGTGGTTCAGTACGACATCGTCCGGTAGCCCCGGCTTTAGTTAGTTGGTCGGGGCGGTGGCGCCGCAGCGCTAACCCGGGACGTTCCCGCGGGAACGTCCTATCCGATCTCTCCGGGATCGGCGAGACGCTGCAGGGGCCCGGCGTCGAGGCGGTGGCCGCCGGGGTAGGTGTGGGAGGTGAATGCAATGCCGGCCGCCTCCAGGCGCGCTTCATGGGCGTCGATGGCGGGGCGGTCGTAGTACTCGTCCTCGTCGCCTACGACGAGGTGGAGGTCGGCGGCGGAGAGCGTGTCGCCGTGTTCGCTCAGGTCGAGGTCGGGCGGGACGGTGGCGCCCCACAGGATGGCCCGGTCGATGCGGGCGCGGCCGAACGCGACCCAGCGGCACAGGGTGTGAACCCCCTGCGAGAAGCCGAGTCCGACGATCCTCGGAGGCGCCGAGCCGCCTGACGTCTGCCGGGACTCCTCGGCGATGACGTGCGCGTGGAGGCGGTCGAGGTAGCCGACGTAGTCCTCTATGTCCGTGAGACGGTCCTCGCTCGTCATCCATGAGGCGCCGACCTTGCGCGACTCGTGGTCGACGTAGTGACGGTGCAGGCCCTCGGGGGCGACGATGCAACGCGAGCCCTCGTGAATCGGCTGGAAGTAGCGCAGGAAGCGGTGGGCGAGCTGGTGGTATCCGTGCAGGGCGAACCAGATCTCCGTCGCCGGCCGCACCTGCGGCTTGAGCACGGCGAACCGCACCCGCCGCTCGATCGTGATGTGCCTCGGTTCAACCGACACCGCACCTCCCGGCCCGCCGACCCTGGTGTCGTGACCAGGTCGCGGGCTGCCAGGGTTCGAAGGGGTGATAGATTGCCGCATGGCTTCCGAGTTCGTCTACACGCGGCGCGTGGAGTTCGCGGATACGGACACCGCGAACCTCATCCATTTCACGGCGCTCCTGAAGTTCATGGAGGAGGCCGAGCACGCGCTCTACCGGTCGTTCGACCTCGTCGGCTTCCGCTGGAACGAGGACTCCGTGTTCGGGATGCCGCGCGTCTCCGTCTCGTGCGACTACCTGGGCGCCGTCCGTTACGGCGACGAGGTCGACGTGAGACTTCGGGTGCGCGAGGTGCGCCGCAAGGCGATCCGCTACGCCGCCGAGTTCACGGTCGACCGCTCCGAGGGGAGGGAAGTCGTGGCCCGCAGCGACTGGACCGTCGTCTGCGCCCGCCGCGAGCACGGCAGCCGCGACTGGCGGGGCATCGAGATCCCGCCCCCGCTCAAGAAGCGCCTCCAGACGATGTCCGCCGTCCCCGAATCGAACATCTCAGGACGGTAGGGGGGCAGAGTGGGCTGGTCCCGTCGTGTCGGCGTCGCGTTGTTCGCCGGCGGGATGTTCTTGATCCCGGGCTGCGGCTCCGAGTCCGGCGCACCCGTGACCGCGGACACGGCGGGGCCGACGCTCACTGCCGTCGACAGTATTCTACTGCCGGAAACCGACACGCTGTACATCGGCAATCCGTACACGCCGGTCATCGACCCGTTCGACGGGTCCTTCTACATACCGGATCTCTTTTCGGGAAGACTCCTCAGGTTCCGCAGAGACGGTAGCCTGATGCTGGTGTACGGACGGCCGGGAGAGGGGCCGGGGGAGTTTCGCGGCGGCCCAGGGGTTCCGATGGTGCTCGACGACTCGACCGTAGCCGCACAGGTCACAAGCTCGCGACGAGTGAACATCTTCGACCGAAACACCGGAGAGACCATTCGGGTTGTGGACTTTCCCGCGCTGGGCGGAATCACGCCCCCGGTGGTGATCGGCCAGGACGTCTGGATGACGGATTTCGAGCTCCAGCGCGAAACATCGGTGACTCGTTGGCGGCCGGCCACGGACGAATTCTCGAGCATGGGCGGACTCCCGGAGCAATACGCCGCATCAGTCAGGAGCGGCAACTGGGCGTATGCGACCCTTTTTCGGATCAGTTCGCTTGCGTACGCCGACGGACGGTTCGTGCAGGGCTGGTCCGGACTGGACGAGATGTTCGTCTTGAACCTGCGGGGCGAAGTGGTGGACACGCTGGACATCCCGGTGGCGCGGAGGAAGGGCGTTCCGGCCGACCTCAGGGAACGCATCGACATCGAGCGCATCCCGGGCCGCGAGCAGTTGGAGGAGAGTTCGCAACTGCGCCAACTTTTTCCGCGGCCGGCCGGCGGTTTCCTGTTCACCCACCACGACCAGACGGCACTGAAGATGGAACCGATGCCGGTGCTCACCGCCAAGACCTGGGTCGGGATCCTTTCGCCAGACCTCTCACAAGCGTGTGTGGACACCCTCGTGCCGCACGACTTCGACATTCGGCCGATGGAGACCTTCCGGGGCGATACGCTATTCGTTCTGGACCGGCGAATCGACGATTCGGAGAAGCTTCAGACCTGGATTCTGATGTACCTGGTCTCGGACGAGGAGTGCGACTGGCTGAGCACACGGCCCGGAGGGTAACGCCGGATCACCCGTCTCCCTTCACTCGTCCGTGCCGAGGATGCGCGACGGGTCAAGGAGGGAAAGCGGCGGCGTCGAGGACCGTGACGACGTGGCGGCCCGTTGCGTTGGCGAGATCGGCGACCTGGTGGCGGCAGCTTGTGCCGTTGGCGACGAGCCATTCGTCGTCGCGCAGTTCGCGGACGGTGGGGAGGAGTTCGAGTTCGGCGATGCGGCGGGAGATCCCCCCGTGCTCCGCCTCGTAACCGAAGGAACCGGCCATCCCGCAGCAGCCGGCGGGGATCGCTTCGACCTCGAGGTCGGGGATCGCGTGGAGGACCTCCAGCGTCGGGCCGTCGGCGCCGAACGCCTTCTCGTGGCAGTGGCCGTGGACGCGAACGCGCCGGACGGGAAGGGGAGCGAGGTCGAGCCGGTCGAGCGCCGCCGCTTCGACGAGCCATTCGGTCAGCAGCCGGGCCCGGTCCGCGATGTCGGCCGCCTCGGGCCCGGAGTCCAGCGCGGGCAGTTCATCGCGCAGCGTGAGCAGGCATGACGGTTCCAGCCCCACCACCGGAATCCCCCGCGCCACGAAGCGGCTCAGCGCCCGGACGGTGCGGTCGAGTTCGACCCGCGCCTCCTCGACCAGGCCCGCGTTGAGGAAGGTGCGCCCGCAGCAGAGCGGCCTGCCCGCGGTATCGGCCTCCTCCACCCGATAGCCCGCCCGCGTCAGCACTCGCACAGCGGCGCGGGCGTTCTCAGGCTCGAAGTAGCGCGTGAAGGTGTCGACGAAGAGCGCGACCCTCGGACCGCCATTCTCGCGCGCGGAGACCCGGCCGCGCAGGGAAAACGGCTGTGACGACCAGCGGGGGAGCGGCCGGTCGGCCGCCAGACCCGCCATGCGCTCGCCGAGACGCGCCAGAATGGGGATCCGGTTCCGCAGGTTCACCAGCGGGGCCACGCGCGAAAGCAGCGGCGCGTAGCGGGGCAGATACGCCAGTGCCCGGTCCCGCGGCGAGAGCGGTTGCTCGGCTCGCAGGCGGTGCAGGAACTCCACCTTCATCCGCGCCATGTCGACCCCCGTCGGACACTCGCGGCGGCAGCCCTTGCAGCCCAGGCAGAGGTCCATCGCCTCGTACAACTCCGGCGATGTCCACGGGTCTTCCCCCAACTGCCCGGACAGCGCCAGCCGCAGGGCGTTGGCGCGCCCGCGCGTCGAATGCCGTTCGTCGCTCGTGGCGCGGAAAGACGGGCACATCACGCCGGGGCTCCGCTTTAGGCACGTCCCGTTGTTGTTGCACATGTCGACGGCCGGCGAGAACCCGCCCCACGCTCCCCAGTCGAACGCCGTCGGCAGCTTTCGGGTCTCCAGTCCGTACCGAGCCCGCAGCAGCGTGGGGTCGTTCATGCGGGGTGGGTCGACGATCTTCCCGGGGTTCAGCCGGTCCTCCGGATCGAAGCGGCGCTTGATCTCTCCGAACGCGGAGACGAGGCGCGCGCCCAGCATCGGCTCGAGGAACTCCGACCGGATCCAGCCGTCCCCGTGTTCGCCGGAATGGGATCCGCCCAGTTCGCCCGCGAGCGCGAAGGCGTCCACCGCGATCGCGCGCAGCCGCTCCACATCGTCTCCGTCGCGCAGGTCGAGCGCCGGCCGCACGTGGAGGCAGCCGACCGAGGCGTGCGCGTACCACACGGCGTGCGTGGCGTGGCGGTCGATGACCTCCGTGAGCCGGCGATACCACTCCGGCAGCCGCTCGAGCGGGATCGCGCAGTCCTCGATGAAGGCGAGCGGCTTGCGGGCGGCGGGTTGGGACATGGAAATGCTGAGCCCCGCCTTGCGCATGGCCCAGATGCGGGCCTGGAAGGCGGGGGACTCCGCGCGCGTGACGCCCACGGCGATCCCGCCCAGCGCGGACTCGAGCGCCGAGAGGGAGGCCGAGACGCGCTCCGGGTCGTCCCCCGCGAACTCGACCACGAGGATGTCGCGCGGCGGGCCGCTCCCGTCCTCCCCGAGCTGCCGGAGCACCCGCTCGAAGCTCGGCATCTGCGCGGCCAGCCCGAGCACGGTCGCGTCGAACAGTTCCACCGCCGTCGGTTCGAGCGCGACGATCGCCGGCACCGCGGCCAGCGCCTCGCCGGTCCCGTCGAAGCGGCACACGCCGAGCGCGCGCACGGAGGGAATGGGCTGAAGGTCGAGTTCGAGCGCGGTGAAGAGCGCGAGCGTCCCCTCCGAACCCACGAGAAGATCCGACAGCCCGGCGCCTTCCCGGCCCAGGCGGTGCAGCGCATAGCCCGCCACGTGCCGGGGGACGTCCGGCACCCGCCGCGCCAGTTCGTCGGCCTCGCGCCGGTAGAGCGCCCGCATGTCGGCCCCGAGGCTGTCCCCGGACGCCCAGCTCGCCCCGGCGTCGCGGCGGAACTCGGCGCGCCGGCCGTCCGCGAGCACCACCTCGATGCTCCGGACGTGCTCGACCATGTGGCCGTACCGCACCGAGCGCGACCCCGCGCTGTTGTTGCCGGCCATCCCCCCCAGCGTGGCGCGGCTCGATGTGGCCACGTCGATCGGGAAGAAGAGCCCATGCGGCCGCAGGAAGGCGTTCAGCCGGTCCAGCACGATCCCCGGCTCGACCACGATGCGCCGGGCGGCCGGATCGAAGTCGAGCACCCCGTCCAGCCCCCGGCTCGTGTCGAGGATCACGCCCCGCCCGATCGACTGGCCGCTCTGCGATGTCCCCGCCCCGCGCACGACGACCGAAGTCCCGTGCTCGCCCGCGAGTTCCACCGCCCGCCGCACGTCGCCGGCCGATTCCGGGAACGCGACCCCCAGCGGCTCCACCTGGTAGATCGACGCGTCCGTGCTGTACAGCCCGCGCGTGAAGCGGTCGAAACGGACCTCTCCCCGGAGCCCCGCCCGAAGTCGAGCTTCGAGCCGGGCCTCGCGTCGAGCGTCGGGTCCGGGCCGGGGCCGTTGCGAACCGGCGCGGTCGTGAGAGATTGGGCGGGTCACGAGCCAAGTTGTATCGGCGGAAGCCCCGACCTGACAAGAGCGAGCCACCGTTGACCTACCGCAGCGGCAGACACTTCCTGCAGCTTCCGGGCCCGACCCCGGTGCCCGAGCGCGTATTCCGGGCCATGAACCGGTCCGTCATCGACCACCGCGGACCCGAGTTCGGCGAGATGACGCTCGGGTTGTTCGACGGGTTGAAATGGGTGTTCGGCGACCCCGCGCACGTCTTCATCTTCCCATCCTCCGCGACCGGGTGCTGGGAGAGCGCCCTCGCCAACGTCCTCTCCCCCGGCGACCGCGTCCTCCTCTGGAACAACGGGTTCTTCGCCTCGAAGTGGGGAGAGGTGGGACGGGCCCTCGGGCACCGGGTGGAGGCGATCGACGGCGACTGGCGGCGCCCCGCGGACCCGGAGAGGATCGCGGCGCGCCTCGCGGACGACACCGAGCGGCAGATCCGCGCTGTCCTCGTCGTCCACAACGAGACCTCGACGGGCGTCACCAGCGACATCGCGGCCGTGCGGAAGGCGCTCGACGAAGCCGGCCATCCCGCCCTCCTCATGGTCGACGCCGTCTCCTCGCTCGCCGCGACCCCCTTCCGGCAGGCGGAGTGGGGCGTGGACGTCACCGTGTGCGGCTCCCAGAAGGGGCTCATGCTCCCGCCCGGCCTCGGGTTCTGCGCGGTGAGCGAGAAGGCGCTCGCCCGCCACCGCGCGCGCCCGGGCACGCCGCGCGCCTACTTCGACTGGACGGCGATGTTGCGGGACAACCAGGGCGGCTACTTCCCCTACACCCCGCCCACGACGCTCCTCTACGGGCTCGAGGCGTCGCTCGCGATGCTGCGGGAGGAAGGGGCCGACGCCACCTTCGCCCGCCACGCGCGCCACGCCGAGGCCACGCGCCGGGCCGTCGCCGCCTGGGGTCTGCGCAACTACTGTCAGGATCCGAAGGCGGTGTCGAGCGCCGGGACGACCGTGATGGTCGGGGACGGGGAGGATGCCGAAGCGTTCCGTCTCACCGTGCTCGAACGTTTCGACATGTCGCTGGGGACGGGTCTCGGCCCCCTCAGGGGGAAGGTGTTCCGGATCGGGCACCTCGGAGATCTCAACGAACTCACGCTGATGGGAGCGCTGGCGGGGGTGGAGATGGGACTGAAGACGAGCGGAATCGCGCACGAACCCGGCGGTCTGGCGGCCGCCGCCGACTTCCTGGCCGGGGCATGAAGCGGCCCGTGGGACGGACTCCGGTGCTCGCCGTCACGAAGCTCGCCGTCGCGTCGGTCGCCGCGGCGTTCGCCGGCTTCGGGTGCGGAGGGGGCGGGGAACCGGGGGTCGTCGAACTTTCGCTGGGCCACGTCGGCTCCCCCGGCTCGCTCTACGACGTGACGGCCAACGAGTTCGCGCGCCGCGTGAACGAACGGCTCGCCGGCCGGGCCGAGCTCCACGTCTACGGCGCAAGCCAGCTCGGCGGCGACGACGCGATGCTGCAGCGGCTGCGGCTCGGCACGCTCGACATGTCCATCCCCTCCACGATCATGTCTTCGATGGTGGACGCGTTCGGCCTGTTCGAGATGCCGTATCTCGTCCGCGACCGCGAGCACATGAGACGGATCGAGGCAGCCGTCGTGTGGCCCGAACTCGCGCCCCGCGCGGAGGAGGCCGGCTACCGGATCCTCGCGGTGTGGGAGAACGGATTCCGTCACATCACGAACTCCCGCCGACCCATCCGCGGGCCGGAGGACCTGAGCGGGATCAAGCTCCGGACGCCGCGCGGCGTGTGGCGCGTGAAGCTCTTCCAGGCGCTGGGCGCGAACCCGACGCCGATGCCCTTCTCGGAGGTCTTCGTCGCGCTCCAGACCGGGGTGATGGACGGGCAGGAGAACCCGCTCACGCAGGTGACGAGTTCCAAGCTGCACGAGGTGCAGGACTACCTCTCCCTGACCGGGCACGTGTACAGCCCGGCCTTCGTCACGACGGGCGCCGGGCGCTGGGAGCGTCACCCGGAGGATGTTCGCGCCGAGGTGGAGGCGATCGCGCGGGAGATGCAGGCGTTCGTGTACGAGACGGCCGCGCGCATGGACGGCGAGTTGCTCGCCGAGCTCGAGGCCACGGAGATGGAGATCAACGAGGCGGATCCGGCCCGCTTCGAGTCCGCCAGCGAGCCCGTGTACGACGAGTTCGCGGCCACCGTCGAGGACGGACAGTCCCTCATCGACAGGGCGCGGGCCGAGGCCGCTCCGGAGGCAGGATCGGAGGCAGGATCGGCAGAGGCGGGCTCATAGCCGGCCCGACCGCCGGGTCGCCATCCCCATGCTGAGGACGGGCGTTCGGCGCTTCCTCGAGGGGGCGGTGCTCGTCCTGCTCGCCGCGCTCGCCCTGGTCGTCGTCGTGGGGGTCGGCTTCCGGAAGGCGGGGGCGGCGCTCGTGTGGTACGACGAGGTGGCGTCGATCCTCCTCGCCTGGCTCACCTACTACGGGGCGGCGCTCGCAGCGCTGCGCCGGGCGCACATCGGCGTGCCCACGCTGACCCAGCACTTGACGGGGCGCGCGCGGCTCGCCGTGGTGCTCGCGGCCGAGGGCGCCATCATCGCCTTCTTCGCCGCCGTCGCGTGGGCGGGCTGGCAGGTCGTCCGCGTGCTCGAGGGGACGACGCTCGTGAGCCTGCCGTCGGTGCCCGCGGCGCTGGCGCAGTCGGTGATCCCCATCGGGGCCGTCCTCTTCATCGTCGCGCAACTTCTGGGGCTGAGGGACGCGCTCTCCCCGGAGGACGCCCGCTCCGGGGAGACGGTCTCGGCCGGTGATGCGACTGGTGAGGCGGCCGGTGAGGCGATCGGGGAGGGGGAGCCGTGACGCTCCTCGCGCTCTTCGCCGGCCTGCTGCTTCTCATCGCCGTCGGCGTCCCCATCGCGGTCGCGCTCGGGATCGTCGCGCTCGTCGCCATCGTCGCCTCGGGCGGCGTCGCCATGCTCCCGAACGCGGGCCTCGTGCTGTTCGACGGGGCGACCTCGTTCCCGCTCATCGCCATCCCGCTCTTCATCCTCGCGGGCGCGATCATGAACGCGACCGGGATCTCGCGCCGGCTCATCGCCTTCGCCTCCGCGATCGTCGGGTTCATCCGCGGCGGCCTCGCGATGGTCGGCATCTCCGCCTCGCTCTTCTTCGCGGAGATCTCGGGCTCCGCCGTGGCCGATGTCGCCGCGCTCGGCTCCATCCTCATCCCCGCCATGAAGAAACGCGGCTACCGGACGCCCTTCGCCGCGGCCGTGACGTCCTCCTCGGCCACGCTCGCCGTCATTATCCCCCCGTCCATCCCCATGATCCTGTACGGCGTCATGGCCGAGGCCTCGGTCGTCGAGCTGTTCGTCGCCGGCATCGTGCCCGGGGTGCTCGGTGGCCTGCTGCTGATGTTCGTCGCCTGGCTCTACGCCCGCCGCCATGACTTCCCCGTGGAGGGACGGTTCGAACTCCGCCGCGTATGGGCGACGGCGCGCGAGGCCGGCTGGGCCCTCCTCCTGCCCGCGATCATCCTCGGCGGGATCTTCAGCGGCTGGGTGACGGCGACGGAGGGGGCGGGGCTCGCCGTCGTCGCGTCGCTCGTCGTGGGCGGGCTCATCTACCGCGAACTCGACCTCGCCCACCTGCGCGAGGCGATGCTCGAGGGCGGCGTGCAGACGGCCGTCGTCATGCTCCTCGTCGCGACCTCCGCCCTGCTCGGCGATTACCTCACCGAACAGCGGCTCCCGCAGCAGGTCGCGGCCGGGATCATGGGGCTCACGGAGAACAAGTGGCTCATCCTCGCGCTGCTCAACGTCTTCTTCCTCGTCATCGGCCTCTTCCTGCACTCGGCCGCGGCGATCATCCTCGTCGTCCCCATCGTGATGCCGCTCGTGCGCGCGGCGGGGATCGACCCGGTGCACTTCGGCCTCATCGTCACCCTCAACCTCGGCATCGGCCAGCAGACGCCGCCGGTGGCGAGCGTGCTCGTGACCGCGTGCTCCGTCGCCAAGGCGGACATCTGGGAGGTGAGCAAGGTCAACCTCCGCTTCGTCGCCGTCCTCGTCGCCGTCCTCCTCCTCGTGACGTACGTCCCGGCGATCCCCCTCGCCCTCGTCGACGTCTTCTACCACTGATGTGACGCCGTGCTCGCTGGCGGCGTCATAAGCTGGAGGCGTGTGTCCTGCCCGGGCGCACGCGCGCGGGACAACGCGAAAGGATCGTCCATGGACAGTGGCCCGGGAGGACTTCGATCCCCGGGGCGACCTCGATCGTTCGAACGAGCCGGCGCGCGACGGCAGGACCGCCTTCCCCAGGGGCACCGCATCGTGTCCGCAATGCTCGTCGCGCCGATCTGGGCTGCGGCGCCCCCACCCCTGGCCGGACAGGAGGCCGCGGACTGCGGGGACCGAGCCTCGCTCATTGTCACCGTCCGGGACGACGCCGGGACGATGGGGATGCCCAACGCGACGGTGGTGTTGCGCTGGACGGATGCCGTTCGGAGGCCCGTGCGAGAAGCCGCCGACGTAACCGGGCACCTCGTTCTCTGCGTTCCGAGGGACGCGCGGCGGGCTACGCTGTGGGCCGAGTTCGGAGACGCTTCTAGCGAGGAAGAGACAGTGGTCATCGTGCCGGGAATGCGGCACGAAGTCGAACTCCGACTCGTGCTGGCGGAGAGAAGAACGGGCCGACTCATCGGCCAGGTGCTCGACGCCCGAACCCGCCAGCCCGTGGTTGCGGCCGAGGTTTTCGTTCCGGACCGGGCCGAACGCGTCGAGAGCAACCGGAGGGGCCGCTTCGTCCTCAGCGCGCTGCCCGTCGGCGAGCACGAACTCTCCGTCCGGCACATCGGCTACGCCCCGCTCACGTACGCGGTCATGGTCCGACAGGGCCTTACGACGGAGGCCGAGATCGCTCTGTCGGCGGACCCCGTGGAACTGGCGCCCCTCGTCGCAACGGTGGAGAGGCCGCGGAGGCTGGAGATCAAGGGGTTCTACGAGAGAAAGTACTGGGGTGAACTGACCGGGCTCGGCACGTTCATCACGGAAGAGGACATCGAACGCTGGCGCCCCCTTCGAGTGAGCCACCTCGTGAGCATGCTCGTTCCGAGCGTTGCGCCGGGGCTGAAGAACCGGAGACGTTTCTCGGGTGCGGGCCTGACCTGTCCCATGGCCGTATATCTGGACGGCATCAGGCTCCGGCAGGGTGAACTGGACCAGTTCGTGAAGCCGTTGGAAGTCGGCGGGATCGAGGTCTACAAGGGGCTGGCGAGTCTCCCGGCCGAGTTTGGAGGGTTCAGAAACCGGTGTGGCGCCGTCGTGGTGTGGACGAAATGAATCCGGTGTGGTCCCGGAGCGTCCGCGTGGTCGGGCCGCTTGTCGCGATCGCCGCGGTGCTGGCCCTGCCATCGGCGGCGGCCGCGCAGCGGATCAGCGGAACGGTGCGCGAAGCCGACGGGGGGCGCCTCATCTCGGCCGGTTTCGTCAGCCTGCTGGACCGGTCCGGCGCGGCCGTGGAGGCCGACTTCACCGCGGCTGCCGGCGCCTTCTCGTTCCAGGCGCCCGGCCCCGGCGAGTACCGCATCCGCGTTGAGCGCATCGGATACGCCGACTGGGTCACGGAGCCGTACGCCGTCGCCGCTGGGCAGGCCCTGGCCATCACCGTCGACGTCCCGCGGGAGCCGGTGCGGCTCGGCGACCTTCGCGTCGAGGTGACGGGCGCCTGTCTCGACGATCCGCGGCAGGGCGAGGCGCTTGCCGTCGTGTGGGAGGAAGCGCGCAAGGCGCTCGAGACTGCGGTCTGGGCCGAGGATCGCGGCGAACTCACGTTCACTCTCACCGAATTCGAGCGCACCGTCGATCCGCGTTCTCTCGTCACGCTGGGTTCCGAGACCCGCACACGCCGCAATGTGCGACCGCCGCCCTTCCGGAGCCTCCCCGCCCGGCAACTCGTGACCCAGGGTTACGCCGTCGTGGACCGGGACTCCTCCGTGTTCCATGCGCCGGACGCGACCGTCCTCCTGTCGGAGGAGTTCAGGGATGCACACTGCTTCGGCCTGCGGCGCGACGAGGTGGAAGGCGAGGCAAGACTCGGAATCACCTTCCGCCCCAGCGGCGGGAGCAACGTGATCGGGATCGAGGGGACGCTGTGGCTCGACGAGGCGAGCGCCGCGCTGCGCGAGGTCGAGTTGCGGTACCGCAACGTCCCGCTGCCACGGGGGACGGATCGACGCCGGGTCGGCGCGAACCTCTTCTTCGACCGGGTGCCTGGCGGCCCGTTCTACGTCCGCGACTGGTGGATCCGCTTTCCGATCCGGGGGCGTTCACTCCGTCCAGTCTTCGCCGGCCTGACCGGGGACCCGGAACCCGTGCTTGCGGCGTATCGGCAGACCGGCGGCAGCGTCGTAGAGGCCTTCGCGGGCGGACGCTGGTTTGGAACCGGTGAGGGCGTAGTCGCCGGCGTCGTGCGCGACAGCATCGGCGGCGAACCGCTGCCCGGAGCGGACATCGTCCTGCGCGATTGGGACGACGCAGTGGCCTTGAATCCCAGGCCGGAAGCCGCCGAGGCGCCTTTCAGCGCGGTCACCGACGACGCCGGCGCCTTCCGCGTGACGGGGCTTCCCGATGGCGTCTATGCGCTCGGCGTGGGCCATCCGAGGTTGCGGACGGCCGGTTTCCGGCCGGACGAAAGGCGCGTGGTCGTCGACGACCGCAGGAGCGAGGCCCTGGAACTCTGGACACCCTCCGCCGAGACCGTCTTCACGCGGACCTGCCCGGATCTGCCCTCCTACGGGAGCCGGGGCGCGGTGGTCGGGGTCGCGCGCGACCCCGATACGGGACTCCCCGTCCCGGGTGTTGCGGTCGAGGCCCTGTGGCGGACCTGGACGATCCGGCTGGTGGGAGGGACGGTCGACGTCACCGAGCGGACGGATAGCGCCAGTGACGTGTCCGGCGAAGAGGGCGAATTCGTGCTCTGCCGCATCCCGCTGGGCGAACCGGCCCTCCTCCGGCAGGCGGGGGCGGACGTGGGCGTGGAGTTGGAACTGCTCACCCGGGTTGCCTGGCAGGATGTGCAGGTTGACCCCGCGCTGCCCATCGAGTCCCCGGAAGAGCTGCCGACGTCGGCCGTCCAGGAAGTCGCAGGCGCATCGACCGAAGAGGACGTGATCACCCTCGAACCCGGACTGGTCCACGAAATCGAACTGCGGTCCCTGGGCGAGACGGAGATGGGACGGCTCCTCGGCCGGGTGCGCGATGCGCGGAGCCACCGTCCCGTGGCGGCGGCAGCCGTGTCCGTCACCGATCGCCGGGAAGGGGTGCAGGGCAGGGAGGAGGCGCAGGGCCAGGAGGAGGCGCGGAGCGACAGGAGAGGCCACTTCGTCCTGGGCGAGCTCCCCGTGGGCGAGTACGAACTTTCGATCCGGCACATCGGCTACGAACCGCTGACGCACGGCGTGACGGTTACCCCGGGCCACACGACGGAGGTGGACGTACGCCTCTCGCCAGACCCTGTGGAACTCGCGCCCCTGGTGGCGACGGTCACGAGGCTCCGACGGCTGGAGATGCAGGGATTCTACGAACGGAAACACTGGGGCGATCTGACCGGGCTGGGCACATTCTTCACCGTCCAGGACATCGAGCGACGGAATCCGCTCCGCGTCACGGATCTCATCGCGGACGCGCCGGGAGTTCGGGTAGGCTGTCAGGGACGCAAGTGCGGGGTGTTCAGCAGGAGAGTCTCGAGCGGCTTCGGCGGCGCGGGCTGCGAACTGAACGTGTACGTGGATGGCGTCCTCGTGATCCGGTCGGGCGACGGCCGCTGGGGCAGCAACCCCGCGTCCGTAAACGACTTCATCCTGCCGCTCGAGGTCGGGGGGGTCGAGGTGTACAGCGGCGCGGCGTCGCTTCCGGCGGAGTTCTCCGGCTTCGACAGCCGCTGCGGCGCCGTCGTCATCTGGACGAAGTAGGGCGCGATGTAAGGTTTTTCGAACCGGAGGCGTTTGTGTTATCGGAAGCGCCGTTTCTGGCGCGCTTTCGGTAACGAACGACAAACCCCAAAGGAGAGAAACATGCGACCCGACCACCGCCGCGGCGTGATCCGTCTCGGCTAGACCCGCGCGCACGACGGCTCCCCGCGGAGCCACGCGAAGCGTACGGCCGGCCTGCCCCGGTAGCTCGGGGCAGGCCGCCGTGTGTCGCCCCGCCGGCAGGTAGTGAGCGCTCCCGACACGTCGAGTTGGCCCGTCGTCGTCGGGGGGCCAACGGCAGCGAGCGCCGTCCAATTTTCGACCGCGTTATCCGAAATCTCCCCACTCCTATCACATTGCTATAGCACTACTTAGAGATTCGATGAGCTTCGTCGAGGGTTCATTCCGTCCAGAAGCGCCGGAGGAGCCCGATGCAAGTTTCGCCCTCGGGCGGGATATAAGATGTAGAGGGAAGATCCACGGAGGCAGCATCGGCTTCCGACACAGAGCCCCGACGGCGAGAGGAAGATTCTCCGTGGAGCGAGTCACTGGGACAGGCCTGGTTGTGCGAGGTGGCGCGGCTTGATGACCGCGTCCCGGGAGAAGCGATTGTCGCGCAGGGCGGCGCGCAGCGACCGCTCAGCGTTGCGGTCCCTGTACGAGGAGTACTCGGACCAGTTGTTCGCTGTCGCGTACCGTTTGACGGAGTCGTCTGCCGATGCTCGAGATGTAGTACACGATGTCTTTGGTGACCTTCCCAAGCTCCTTCGGCGGTTCAATGGCAAGCGGCCGCTGGGCCCATGGCTTCGTTCCGTGACGGCTCGCGCCGCTCTCAAACACCTCCGGGCGGAGCGAAGACGACATGAGACGACGATGGCTGTGGCGGCTGACGACGGCGAGGTCGTCACGTCGCCGGAATTCCCGGTCTTGAACTCGATCGCAGTGGAACGCGCGCTGTCTTCGCTGACGGAGGAACTGCGGACCGTTGTCGTTCTCAAGGAGATCGAGGGGTGTACGCACGGGGAGATTGCCGAGCTTCTCGATATCTCGCGCTCGACCTCGGAGTCGCGGTTGCACAAGGCGCGGAAGCTGCTTCGTGCGAAGCTGTTCGAGCAGTAGGGAGCTGTAAGATGGAATCCTGCACACAGTTTGATGAGTGGACCCTGAACCGCTACGCGGATGGGGAGTTGCCCGAGCCCTACGCCGCCGCCGTGCGGCAACACCTTCGTTCGTGCGCGGTCTGTCGGCGCGAGGTCCAGCTCATTCGCGAGTTGAGTGCCGCGCTCCGTAGCATGCCGACGCCGAAGCCGCCCGATGGACTGTTCGAAGAGATCTTCCCCGTGGAAGCGGACAGTGCCGCCCCCATCCCCTTCGCCGCTGCGCAGGCGGAGCCGGCCGCGTTCTCACGAAGCCTGGTTGCGTCCTCCCGGGCCCTGACTGTCTCGGCGGGGGCCCTCATGCTGGCCGTGATCGTGGCGGTCCTCGCGTTGACGCTTGGACCCGAGCGGGCCATGGCCGGTTCGAGCACTCTGCGGTTCCACCACGAGGAGCCGGGCGCGCTCACGCTCCGTTACGAGACCGTCTCGCCGCTGGCGGCGGAACCCGGCCTCCGGGTGCGGCTGCGTTACTGGGTGCCCGACTCCCTCCGCGTTGCGCAGACCGAACCCGGATATCGCGTGGTCGAACTCTCCCGGGAAGACCCCGGCGTCTTCTCCGGAGCGGTGGCCCTGCCCCCCGGCACCGTGTACGCGGCCGCCGCCGTCGAACACCCGGACGGAAACTACATCGACAGCGATTTCAGCCGGTCTTGGGAGTATCTCGAGACGGATCCAGAAGGCCGAGCGACGCTCGAGGCCCGCCTGTACCAGGTGCTGGCCACCTCGCGTCTGAACCCCACCCGGACCGTCGAGGTGACCGAGCAGGCGCTGTCGGAGTACCCTGAGCGCCCCGAGCTATGGGCAGCCCTCCTCCTGTACGGGCGGGGTGCGCTGCCCGAGGACTCCGGGGAGATCCCGCCGGGCGCCCACCGCGAGCGTCTGGAACGGATGGATGCGGCTGCGCGGCGAAGCGACCCCGGGCCGGGCGAAATGCACGCCCTGAGCCTCTACGCCCGCCTCCTCGGACGGGGCGAGGTCGAGGCGTATTGGCGGAGCGTACTCGCCGCCAAACATCCCCGGCACGAGTACGCGTCGCAGGTACGTCTGGAGTCGATCCTGATGTCGTCGACGTCGGCTGCAGAAAAGCTGGACGCGCTGGACCGGAGCTGGAGGCTCGCACCGATGCCCTCAGTAGCCCAGGTCGGACTGCAGCTTTCCCAGGAGGTGGCCGATCCAGTCCGTACAAGGGTCTGGCTGGAGAGGTACGCTGCCAATCCCGTGATTCGAGACTCCCGGCTCGACGTCGAAGTGGCGGAGCGCATGGTTGAAGTACCGCCTCTTGGGCCGGTCGCCGAGGAGTGGATCCTGCAACAGTTGAACGGGCGGCTGGACTGGCTCGGCAGGGATCGGCCGCTCGCCGGTACGCGAGCCAACTTCGAGGCCGAGGCCGCCGAGAGTCGGGCCCGCCTGCACGTGCTTCTCGGACGGCTGCGGGTGGCTCGTGGTGACCGCGCGGGGGCGCTCGAGGCCTTCGAGCGCGCCGCCGAACTCAGCTGGAATCCCCGTGCGTTCGTGGAGTTGGCCCGATTCCACGCGGAGGCCGGGTCCTCGACTCGCGCGACCCAGTTGCTGGCGCTCGCGCAGGCGGACCCCGTCATCCCTCTCGAACCCTACGTGCCTGAGGGAGAAGATTGGGCGACCGCACCGACGGAGGCCGGATTGGCTGTAGCTCGCGCGGCGTGGCGAGAGCACTTGGCATCGTCACTGCTCGATGAGTGGGTCAACGGGGGCGCGACGCTCGAGATTGCCTCTGAACAAGAGAGGACGTTGCACGAGGTGACCGGCGGCGACGTGACGCTGATCATCCAGACCCTTCGACCGAGCTACGTCCCCGAGGAGAGCCTGGAGCTGCTGCGGGTCAATGGTCCGGAACTGGCGGCGGCTGGTGCGCGAGCGTTGCTGGTTACCGTCAATCCTGATTTGCGGCGCGGGGATCAGGCCGCCTCTGAGGCCGGCACTTCGGGGCTACCCCCGTTCCTGTATGACAGGCGATCCGAAGTCTGGGAAGCGCTGGGCGCCTGGCGGGAGGTGCAATTCTTCGTCGTGGACCGCGGTGGCACCCTGCGATATCGCGGGGAGGCTCTCGCACCCGCGCTCCGCATCGCACTCATGCTGGGGGATCATCCCCCGGCGTCGGCCGGGTAGCCGGCAGCACTCGATCCTGGAGGGAAGGCGATGAGCTTGAAACGTTTCTTGGCCACGGCAGCGTTCGCGACAATCGTCGCGATTGTTCCCGTCACCGCGGATGCGGATGCCACCGCCCGTCTCGGGCTGTCCGCCGCGTCGTGCACCCAAGAGGGGTGCGGTAGCATATCCAAGATGGACTGCATCTGCCCGGATATGCAGGAAAGAAACCGGCTGCCGCGCTGTGTTGAGCCTTAGTAGCGTTGCGACGAGGCGGTCAGCGATCGGGCTGTCGGCCGTCGCGGTGTTGGCGATCGGCGCGTGTCGTCAGGCGGAACCGGCCGCGCTGGCCACCGACAGCCCGTCCGCGTTGACGCCGGACGCCGTCTTCGCGGACGACTCGCTCGGCTGGATCGTCGAGATCGGGTTGGCCGGGGGCCGCGTGGTGGCGCTGGACGCGATGCTGGAGCCGTCGGTTCACGTCGTCGATCTCGAGACGCCGGGGCGCCTCGGTTCCTACGGCCGCCAGGGCGACGGGCCGGGCGAGTTCAAGGACCCGGAGCAAGTCGTGATCGGGGCCGCGGAATCGCCCGACGAGGTCTGGATCCTCGACGGCATCCATCAGCGCCTGACGCGGTTGTCCCTGCCGGAGATCGAAGCGGGGGCGGAGGTGAACCCCGAAACCGTCCCGCTGAACGGTCCGACCGCCGGAGCGCTCGTGCGCGCCTCCGACGGGACGTGGTTCGCCGGCGGATGGATCACGGAGGGTCGTATCGGTCGCTACCACGCGGACCGGAGCTACGACCGCACGATCCTGGGCTTCCCGCCCGACGTGGCGGAGGCGCCGGGAACGACGCTCCCGCAGGCGTACGAGAGCTGGGTCGTGGCCGACCCCGAGGGGGAACGCCTGGCCGCCGCGACGCTCCTCGGCGGGCTGCTCGAGATCTTCGACCGCGACGGCGTTCCGATCGCCCGGGCGGCGGTGCCCGACCCCTTCCAGCCCGCGTGGGCCCAGGGACAATCGAGCAGCGGGCAGGGCGTCATGGCCGTAAGTCCGGAGACGCGTTACGGCTTCACGGACCTGGCCGCCACCCGACGCTACCTGTACGGCGTCTTCTCGGGACGGAGGGTGGATGAGGACGGGCCCGTCTGGGCGTCGCGGGAGGTGCAGGTCTACACCTGGAACGGCACACACGTGAAGACGCTGCGCCTCGACCGCGCCGCGGAGGCCATCGCCATCGACGCCTCCGACACGTGGCTCTACGCGAGCGGACTCGAGGCGTACGAGAGCCGCGTCGTGGCGGACCCCGCCGGGGGCCGGCTGGCGGCGGCTACGCTCCTTGGAGGGCTGCTCGAGATATTCGACTACGATGGCGCGTCGATCGCGCAGGCCGCCGTGCCGGACACCTTTCAGCCGGTGTGGAGGCAGGGACGATCACGGGGCGGGAGGGCCGTCATGTCTCTGGGATCGGAGGCGCGCTACGGATTCACGGATCTGGTCGCGACAAGGCACTACGTGTACGGCCTGTTCTCCGGCCGGAGCGTGGATGAACTCGGGGCTCCATGGGCCACGACGGCGGTGCAGGTCTACACCTGGGATGGCGACTACGTGAAGACCCTGCCTCTAGACCGGGCTACGGAGGCCATCACGGTGGATGCCTCCGACACCTGGCTCTACGCGAGCGGACCCGAACCCACCCCGTGGGTCGGTCGATTCCGGCTGCCGCCGACCTTCACCCCGAGCATCTGCGGACCCACGCGGGCGCGGAACCGAAACGCTCGGTCCTGCGCCTCCAATCGAAACCCAAAGAACGGAGACATTATACATGATTGAGCCACTGCGATCAGATCTTGGGCAAGATGCAGACCCAAGAACGTCGTGCCTTCCCCCATACGTTTAGGAATCCAGGAGAAAGCGAGTACAACTCATGAAGCGTTCGACACGCGGTAGTTGCGCGACTAAGGTGGCGCTGCCAATGCTCCTCGGTCTCTTGTGGCAGCTGCTCGAGGCCTCCATAGATCCGCTCGCCGCCCTGCAGCAGGCGCAGTTCGACGAGGGTTTTCCCTTGAGAGTGGAAGAGATCTCTATCGTCGGTCTCGAACATGAACTCGGAATCGTCGCGGATGCTGCTCTCGGCCCAGACGGGTCGGTACATGTCGCCGACATGGGAAACGCGGAGGTTGTTGCCTTTGACCACACCGGTGACCTAGCCTGGCGGTCTGGGGGATCTGGCGATGGCCCCGGCGAGTTTCGCGCCCTTTATCGACTAACCGTCGCTGCTGATGGCACCGTATACGTCTACGATCCCTCTGCTAACGCGATCTCCCGCCTCTCGTCGGCAGGATCGTTCATCGACCGACAGCAACTGGCTTTCGGGTTCGCCAAGATGGATGATCTCGTAGTGGATGGAGATGGCCGTCTGGCCATCGTAGGCATCGCGCCCCGAGGACCATCACCGGATTCCGCGATTCATGTCTTCGATTCAGAGTTGCTGTACGTCAGCTCATTCGCTCCTGCGCCAGTAGCTGCCAACCCCATGTCGCTCGCCTATTCTGGCGCTGGAACCATCGCGTTAACTCCTGATGGCCGCGCGCTCTTCGTACGGCGTCTGCCGTACGAGATTCATGACTATTCCCTGACTGGAAGACGCTTCACGGTCATTGAAGCACCCTTCTCATACGACTTGACACCAGATGACGCGATCTCAATCACCGAACAATCAGACCGTATCGAGTTTGGGCGACCCACGTCGGAGGTGCCCGTTTTTCATGCTGCCATTTCACTAACTGATTCGACGTTTGTTGTCGGTCGGCGCGAGGGAACGTCGCGTTATTGGGATTTGTTTACTCGTGACGGGCGTCACATTGCCTCTACGTCAGTGCCAAACGACTGGGGTGTGATGGTCGGTTACGACTTAGGTCGACGTGTGCTGTGGGTCCTGGGCGAGCACCGATTCGAACCTGTTCTCCGCCGGTTGCGACTGGACCCGAAAGGTCTTTAGCAGCCTCAACTAATCAAACTTTGACTGGAGTTACCATGACCATTAAACGACTCGCTGTACTCGTAGCGCTTTTCTTGGTGTGTGCTGCAGTGCCGAGTAAGGCAGAGGCGCAAATCTGTGACGAAACATGTGGAATCTTCATAGATTGGGACGGCACTTGGTTGGGATTCGGGTGTCTTACGGGAGGAGGTTACTTTGTCAACTGTCAAGCCACAGCGGACAG
>JAPPBA010000178.1 GCA_026705295.1 Candidatus Palauibacter australiensis | reverse complement strand
GCCAGAAGATCGTCGGGGCAGTGGGCGGGGTCGATAGTCATCACCGAGGTGCTCGGCGCGGTCTCGTTCCTTTTCGATGAAAATGAACTTTACCTCGGCCGTGATCTTCTGCCTTGCCGAATGGTTGAGGAACGCCTCCAGGGCGATAATCGGGGATCCTTTCTCGCCTCGCTTGTACTCGCCTGGCCCTGCAAAGCCGTCAAGGAAGAGGATTCTTCCCTGGGTCTGCCCCAGGATCGGGAGCCAGGCCTTCAGGTATTCCTTCAGTACTCGATGCTTGCCCAGCGAGTGTGGGCCGAGCGGCCAGACTGTTGCCCTGGGCGCTGTCATTACGTAACGGCACCGGCCAGGGCCGTCGATGCCGCAACCTCGGGGAACTCGCTCCACTCCCGCCCGTCCAGGAGTCGGCCACCCGCCTTCGGTGTGTTCCCGCCCCATTGCTTGAAGAAGAAGGGTACCGAGCTTCGCTGACATTGTTCACGGATCGAGCGCGTCCAGCCGGACTCCATCGGTCGATGATTCGGACCGCTCTCACCCCCGGCGATGACCCAGTGGATGCCGCCAAGGTCGAGGTCGAGCGGCCCCAGGAGTGGCTCGCACGACAGGAAGCGCACCGCTGCGGGAACGCGGACCAAATGAGAGCACCGATAGGCGACTCTCTGGTTCTCGATCGACGTGCCCAGCCAGATGTGGGCCGGGACCTCAGCGTATCCCAGCGCCTTCGCATGTGATGCCCAGAAGTTGGCCGCCCGAGCCGGCCGTTTCGTCAACACCTGGTAGATGTGTCGGTCGCAGGCCAGCATGACCTCGAAGATGCGGCGAACGTAGTCGACCGGAATGTCCTTGTGGAACAGATCGGACATCGAGTTCACGAAGATCATCCGCGGCCGAGACCAGCGTTCGGGTTGCGCCAGGCGTTCCGGCCACAGCCTCACGGCGAAGGGGTCCGTTTCGTTCTCCTCCGTTTCGACGGCGGGTCGACGCAAGAGATAGGTATGCCGCAGTCGCCGACGGGCAAACGCCGCTGCGTAACAGTTGTCGCAACCGGCGCTTACCTTCGTGCACCCGGTGACCGGATTCCACGTGGCGTCGGTCCATTCGATGGCTGTTTGTTCACCCATGTGTCGCGTTCCCCTGCATACGAATCTCCGGATTCATGATACCGAATAAAAACCGAACTCAACCGGAAAGCAACCCTTTCCTTGAGGTCGAATCATTGCTTCGGCTCCAACATACGCGCGTACTTCAAGCGGGAATCAACGGGTCAGCCGCGGTTGCCCTCGCCCCATGCGGAGGTGAGCGGCTTCCCTT
This sequence comes from Candidatus Palauibacter australiensis, assembly GCA_026705295.1. Classification (NCBI taxonomy): domain Bacteria; kingdom Pseudomonadati; phylum Gemmatimonadota; class Gemmatimonadia; order Candidatus Palauibacterales; family Candidatus Palauibacteraceae; genus Candidatus Palauibacter; species Candidatus Palauibacter australiensis. The sequence goes on along the minus strand of JAPPBA010000178.1, from coordinate 22,378 downwards.
CGATGAAGCGGCCTGGGCGAAAGGGTGAGAGGTCGATGCCCGGTGTCTCGCCGCAGATGACATCCGCGAGGGCCTCGCCGATCGGGGGGCCGAGCTTGAACCCGTGGCCGCTGCCGCCGAAGAAGGCGTAGTAGCCCTCAAGGCCCGGTTCCGGGCTGACGATCGGGTGCCAGTCGTCCGTGATCGTGTAGAGCGAGGCGTAGCCGCCCAGGTGCCGGGCGCGGGCCAGCGCCGGGATCCTCTGGAAGAGCGGGCGCTCGATGCGTTCGCGCATCTCCGGATCTAGGGTCGGATCGCAGTCGTCGGGATCCACCGGTTCGATGTCTTTGGGCGCCCCCAGCCCGGCGATGATCCGGTCGTCGCCGTAGGGTCGCAGGTAGACGCGGAGACCGGGGTCCGAGACGACGGGGAGGGCGCCGAAGCCGGCCGGCCTCTCCACGAACAGGTCGCTCTCGCGGCTCCAGCGCAGCGAGTACCTCAGGCCGAGCCAGGAGCCGACCTGCCCCGCCCAGGGGCCCGCCGCGTTGACGACGACGTTCGTCGCGATCGCCCCGTCCTCGGTCTCCACCGCGACCACCCGGTCCCCATGCAGGCGGACGCCCGTGGCGGCCACGCCCGCGCGGGGCTCGAGCCCCCAAGGACGGGCCGCAGCCACGAGGTGTTCCGTCGTGCGGATCGGGTCGGCGTAGCCCGAGCGGGGCTCGAGGATGCCGTACGACACGCCGTCCAGGGAGAGGGGCGGCGCCAGGTCGGCCACCTCTTCCACGGTGAGCCGCTCGACGCGGAGCCCGTGCCGCCGCTCCGACCGAAGGATGTGCTCCCCGGCGGCGCGCAGACGCTCGCCGATCAGGAGCAGGAAGCCGATGGGCCGGAACCCGCAGTCGCCACCGAGCAGATCTCGGTCGTTCTCGAACATGTGAAGGGCCCGCTTCGCGAGTTCGAGCGTGATCGGGTTCGAGTAGTACGTGCGAACGATCGCGGCGGAATGTCCCGTGCTCACCCCCGCCAGGCGCCCCTTCTCCAGGAGCACGACGCGTCCGAACCCTCGCTTGGCGAGGAAGTGCGCGGCGCTGGCGCCCATGATCCCGCCACCGATGACCACGGCATCGGCGGTCTTCGCCCCCGCGGTCATCGTCCCGGTGCTCGGCGCAGTCTCTTCGTCTCCGCGAGGTCGACGGCCCATTCGCCCAGCTTGAGGGCCACGCCGTAGGCTGCCCGCGCGCGGGCCCGCGAGATCCTGCCTTCCCGCGCGTCCAGGAGCACGGCATCCGGATCCCGTTCGTGCGCCGGTCCGAACCCGCCCCCGCCGGCCGTCTCGATCCGCACCCGGTCTCCCGTCTTGAGCTGCACGGTCGCTTTCGAGCCCAGATCCCGCGCCTCGCCGCCCGAGATCAGCCTGTAGCTCGCGACCCTCCCATCGTCTCCCCCGCGCAGGCCGTGGGCCGGGAACCGCGCCCGGTCCGCCAGCGTCGTGAACGTCGGCTCGTGGCCCACGAACTCGTACTCGCGGCAGAGCGCGAGGCCGCCCCGGCGCCGGCCCGCCCCCTCGGAGTCGGGAACGAGACTGTACTCGTGGATGCGCACCGGATAGTTGAGTTCGGTCTCTTCGATCGGCGCGTTCTGGGTGTTCTGGATGTGGGTCTGGACCGCGTCCGGGCCATCGGTATCGTGCCGCCCGCCGTACCCGCCGGCGAGCGTTTCGAGGAAGCAGTAGTACTCCCCGGTCGCCGGATCCTCGCCCCCGAACCCCACGTGGCAGATCATCCCCTTCGTTCCCGCGGGAACGCGTTCCGGCATGGGGTCCGCGAGCGCCCGGAACATGATGTCGCACAGCCGCATCGCGACCTCCCATCCGCCGACGACTCCCGCCGGCGGCCGGACGTTCACCGCGGATCCCTCCGGCGCCACCACCTCGATGGGGCGGTAGAACCCCTCGTTCAGCGGGATGTCGGGGTCGACCAGGCACTTCAGCACATAGACGCAGGCGGTGAAGCACTGCGTGAGATTGCAGTGCATGGGCGCCGCGCGCTGCGCGTCGGTTCCCGTGAAGTCGAAGCGCGCCGTCGTGCCGTCGAACCGGATCCGGACCTGCAAGCGAACGGGCTCCCCGGTGATCCCGTCGTCGTCGAGACACCCCTCCGCCGCGAACTCGCCCCGCGGAAGCTCCGCCAGTTCCGCGCGCAGCCGCCGCTCGCTGTACTCGATCATCCGATTCATGTACGAACCCAGCAGGTCGGCGCCGTAGCGCTCCCACAGCGCGGACAGCCGACGCAGTCCGATCTCGTTCGCCGCGTGCTGCGCGCGCAGGTCGCCCGCCACCTCCTTCTTCGCGCGCACGTTGGCGAGCATGAGCTTCAGCACGTCGTCCACCAGGTCGCCGCCGTCGAACAGCTTCACGACAGGGAGGATGATCCCCTCCTGGTAGATCTCGCGGAACGCGCCGATGCTCGCCGGGGCCCCGCCCCCCACGTCCACGTGGTGGCAGCAGTTGGCGACGTATCCCACGAGTTCCCCCCCGTGGAAGAAGGGCGCGATGAGGAAGACGTCGTTGAGGTGGCTCGCCTGCCGGTGCGGATCGTTGACCAGCAGCCCGTCCCCGGGACCCAGCGTCCCCTCGCCGTGCTCCGCCTCGTACTCGGCCACCGCCCGCGGGACGAGCCGCCCGATCGTCACGAGGTGGGCTGGCTGGCAGAACGCCTGCGCGATCATCCGCCCGTCCGCGTCCACGAAGGCGCAGGAGTAGTCGAGCCGCGTCTTGATGTTCGTCGAATAGGCGGTGCGCTGGAGCGTGACGGACATCTCCTCGGTCGCCTCGACGAGCGCGTTCCGGATGACCTCGAACAGAACCGGATCCACGGAGCTCACGGTCTGGCTCTCAGGCTGCGACATTTTGGCCCCCGGTTCGAGTTTCGAGACGCGCCCCGACCCACAGAATCAGGATCGTGAGAGGCAGTCCGACCAGGATCGGGTCCAGTTCCCAGATGATGACGACGGACCCCACCTCGCGGATCGCCCCGAACGTCTGCCATACCGCCTGCACGGCGGCGCCGATGAGCATGGCCGCCATCACCGTCCGCGGCGCCTGCCGGAGCGAGGGGAAGAGGACGATCCCGATCAGCGCGGGGGCGACGGAGGCCCCCATGATCCGTCCCCCGATCCAGAACAGTTCGATGAGGAGGGGAAGCGCCAGGTAGAGGCCGGCCGCAAGCGCCCCCACGAGGAGGACGTTGAGGCGGTAGACCCAGAGCTGCCGGACGGCGCTTGCCGTAGGCGCGATGAAGCGCGCATACAGGTCCAGCGTGAAGTTGGAGGCGATCGTGTTGATCGTGCTCGATAGCGTCGACATGCTCGCCGCGAGCACGCACACCACGACAAGACTCGCGAGTTCGTTCCCCGCCGCCCCGAAGGCGAGCGTGACGAAGGCGTCCTCCGCCGCGAGGCCCGGCCCGTAGATCGTGCGGGCGACGATCCCGATGAGCGGCGGCGTCATGTACCAGATCGAGGCGATGACCCCGCCGTACAGGAACCCCCGCCGCGCCACGTCCGCGCTCTTCGCCGCGAAGCCGCGCTGAATGAGCCCCTGGTACGCGCCGGTGATCGCGAGGCCGATGACGATCCAGGCCACGACCTGGGTGACGCCCGCCCGCCCGAAAATGTCGATCAGCGCCGGATCGACGTTTGCGCTCAACTCGCCGAGCCCACCGGCTGCTGCGAGCCCCGCCACCAGCACCGCGATCGAGCCGGCCAGGATGATGAAGAACTGGATCGCGTCCGTGGCCATGACCGCCCACATGCCGCCCAGGAACACGTAGACAGACGTGACGCCGAGCCACAGAAGGAGCGATTCGGCCACGGAGATGCCGAGGACCGCAGTGGTGACGAGCGTCAGCGCGCCGATGGTCCCGGCCGTGACGCCCATGTCCCGAAGGATGACGAGGAGGAGGGAGACGATCCGGTGCCGCGGGCCGAAGCAGCGGCCGAAGAGTTCCGGGATCGTGATGACGCCGGTCTCCCACAGCCGCGGGATGATGAAGTACGCGATCCAGATCGTCCCCAGCATGAAGGAGCCGCCGCTCCAGTAGGCATCGAGGCCGAAGTCCGCGCCGAGCGCCGAGATTCCGATCAGGGTGGTGCCGTTGATCCAGGTGGCGGCGACCGAGAAGGCGATGAGCCACACGCCCGAATGGCGCCCGGCCACCGCCATGTCCTCGACGGAGCGCACCCGCCGCCGGAACCACAAGCCGACCCCCAGCATGAGGGCGAGGTAGGCCCCGATGAGCCACCACGAGAGCTGGGCCCCCTGCATCCCTTCCATGCCCGGCTACCCTCCCAGCAACCAGCCCCAGAGGCCGATGTAGCCGAAGCCCAGGAGCACGAGTAAGAGGAGCGCGAACCACGGGTTGAGCCGTGGGAGGGCGATTTTGTCCATGCGGGCCGCGTCTGGACGGTCCCCGGTCGTCGCGTCCGACGCGCCACCGTCGGGTCGACCTCCGCTCGGGGCCCGCCCGCTCACGCGGCGTCTCCCGGAGCGATCAGGAGGTTGCCGAACTCATCCACCGTGGCGCGATACCCGGCGTGCACGAGCGTGGTGGAGTCGACTTCCTCGATGACGGCGGGGCCGACGACAACGTGGTCCGCCTGCAGGAGCGCCCGGTCGTAGATCGCGGTATCGACGAAGCCGCCGGCGTCGGCGAAGAACACCTGTCTCGTCCCGCACCGAGCGTCCGGGACACCCTTTCCGTTCGTCCCGATTCTCGGGAGCCGGGGCCGCGCGATCCTGCCGATGGCCGTGACGGTGAAGTTCACGAGTTCGACGGGCTGCTCCGGGTATCCGTGTCCGTAGGCCCGCTCATGCTCACCGTGGAAGCGGCGCACCGCGTCGGCCAACGTCGCGGCGGCCAGCTCCCCGTTCCGCCCCGCGTCCATCCCCTCCCGCGGCAACGCCACGGGCACCTCTGAAGACTGGCCGGCGTACCGCATCTCGATCCCGCGCCGGAACTCCATGTCCGCCGGGGCCACGCCTTCGCGCCGGAGCGTGCGCCGCCCTGCCTCCTCCATCGTCTCGAAGAGCGACCCAATCCGCGCCGCGTCCGCCTCCTCGGCGACCGTGACCCGCGTGCGCGAGAACTCGTGCCGCAGGTCCGTGACGAGGAGACCCAGGGCGGACGCCGTCCCCGGGCTCGGGGGGATCACGAGCGTCGGGATCTGCATCTCCATGCACAGCCGGTTCGCGTGCAGCGGCCCGGCCCCGCCGAAGGCGACCATGGTCAGTTCGCGCGGGTCGTTGCCCCGGCGCACGGTGACGAGCCGTAGCGCATTGATCATCGTCGCGTTCGCGATCTCGATGATCCCGTTCGCCGCTTCGACCGGGTCGAGGCCGAGCGGCTCGGCGCACCGCTCGCGGATCCCCGCGGCGGCCGCGTCCACGTCGAGTTCCATCTCGCCGCCCAGGAAGTATTCCGGGTTCAGGCGGCCGAGCACGAGGTTGGCGTCGGTGATCGTCGGTTCGGTCCCACCCCTCCCGTAACAGATCGGCCCCGGGTCGGCGCCCGCGCTCCGGGGCCCCACGCGAAGCCCCCCTCCGGCGTCCACCCAGGCGAGGCTTCCCCCGCCCGCGCCTACCTCCACGAGATCGATGACGGGCGTGCGGATCGGGTAACCGGCGGCCCGCGTCATCCCCTGTCCCGGCTGGGCTTGGGCTCCGACCTCGTACTCCTTCGTAACGCGCGGCCGGCCGTCGAGGACGAGCCCGGCCTTGGCGGTCGTCCCTCCCATGTCGAAGGAAATGAGATCCGCGTGACCGAGTTGGCCCGCGATGAAGTTGGCGGAGACCACACCCGCGGCGGGCCCGGACTCCACCATGAACACGGGTTTGCTCGCCGCCTGCTCCGCCGTCAGCACCCCGCCGTTGGACTGCATGACGAGAAGCTCCGCCTGGAGACCCGCCCGACTCAGCCCCTCCTCGATCCCGGTGAGGTAGCGCGCCACTACGGGGACGATGCAGGCGTTGATCACGCACGTGCTGGCCCGGAAATACTCCCGGAACTCGGGGCATACGCTCGATGATAGGGAGATGAGGAGGTCGGGGTCGTCTTCTCCCAGGATCTCGGCCACCCGCTCCTCGTGCGTCGGGTTCGCGTAGCCGTGCAGGAGACACACGGCGACGGACCGGACCTCTCGCGCCCGCAGCGCCGCGGCGATCTCCCGAACGGCGTCCTCTTCGAGGGGCCGGAGGACATCGCCCGCCGCGTCCAGCCGCTCCGGCACCTCGTAGCACAGATCGCGCGGGACGAGCGGGCGGAGCTTCTCGAAGTGGACGTCGTAAAGCGAGGGACGAACCTGGCGGGCGATCTCGAGCATGTCGCCGAAGCCTTCCGTGGTCACGAAGGCCGTCTTCGGCGTCTTCCCCTCGATGAGCGAGTTCGTCGCAACGGTCGTGCCGTGGACCAGGTGGGAGATGGCTGCGGGGTCAACCGCGCCGTTTGCAAGTGCGCGATCCACCGCGGCCATGAAGCCGATGGAGGGATCCGCGGGCGTGGACGGAACCTTGGCCGTGTCGATGCGGCCCGTCTCCTCACAGATCAGGACCGCGTCCGTGAACGTGCCGCCCACATCTATCCCGAGGTGGAACTGGTTGCCCGTCATCGCGCACCAACCTTCGATGCGGGCGTTTCCCGTGACAAGGCGCCGCTGAACGCGACCGGGGCGCGGACGCCGGCCACGTCTGGACGCGGTCGTCGGCGTCCGTAGGTTGGGAACCGAGGGTCCGCCGCCGTCGATCGTCTCCCTATCACGCCCATTGGAGGGCCACATGGACCGCAGATCGTTCGTTCGATTCGGACTTGCCGGAGCGGGGATGACTGGGCTGGGCGCCGCGTTCGACCCGGAGCGGCTGGCCGGGAGCGCCGAAGCGACGGATCGCGGGCTCGCCGCCGAGACGGATGGGGACGTCGTCATCGTGAAGGACGTGCCGGTCCCCATGCGCGACGGCCTCGACCTGATGACGGATCTCTATCTGCCGGCCGTGGACGGCGTCCCGCTGGAGGAGCCGCTCCCCGCCGTCCTCGCGCGGACTCCGTACGACAAGATGCGGCCGATCTCGATCGAGCACGCGATGTTCTTCGCGCGGAACGGGTACGTCTCCGTCGTCCAGGACTGCCGCGGGCGGTTCAACTCGCCGGGCGACTTCTTCCCCTTCGTCCAGGAGCCGGAAGACGGCTACGACACGGTCGAATGGGTCGCGCGGCACCCGTCCTGCGACGGCCAGGTGGGCACGTACGGCGTCTCGTACCAGGCGTGGGTCCAGTTCGAGACCGCCACGCTGAACCCGCCCAGCCTCAAGACGATGATCCCCTACCAGGGGCCGACGAACGCCTACACCTACAGCATGAAGTGCGGCGGCGCCCTGGGCCTGGGGCTGCTGCAGTGGATCCTGTCCGTCGCGTCGAACGGGAACGAGGCGCGGGCGAACCCGCAGATCACCGAAGCGATCAACGAGATGCGAACGGGGCAGACGTTCCTCGACTGGGCCTCGCGCACCCCGTGGCGGCGCGGAGAGACGCCGCTCAGCCTCGCTCCCACGTACGAGGAGGCCGCCTTCCAGCTCTACTTCGACAACTACGACTACAGCGACTTCTGGCGGCAGCCGGGCCTGGGCATGGACGAACACTTCGAGTCGTACCCGGACATGCCCATCCTCTGGGTCGTGGGCTGGTTCGACTGGTATCCGCGCACGATCAGCGACGGGTACCAGGCGATGGTGCGCATGGGGCGGGAGAACCAGCACATCCTCATCGGTCCGTGGACGCACAACAACTTCGCCTCGTCGATCGGGGACGTGAACTTCGGGACGGAAGGCGCCCGGGTCGTGACCTACGACGACTACCTGAACCTCGAACTCCGCTGGTTCGACCGCTGGCTGAAGGGCGACGAGAGCGCCGACGTGTGGGCGCCGGCGAAGTACTTCATCATGGGCGGCGGCGACGGGCGGAAGGCCGAGAACGGCCGCCTCAACCAGGGCGGGGCGTGGCGCTACGAGGCGAACTGGCCCCCGGCCGCGGCCCGGCCCACCGAGTTCCATCTCCACGAGGGCGGCGGGCTCGCCCCCGAGGCGCCGTCCGCGCGAGCTTCCTCGACGACCTACACGTACGACCCGCGCAACACGGTCTCCAGCAACGGCCGCTGCATCGTGGCCTACGGACCCGCGCTCGAGTTCGGGTTCCAGGGGATGGGCCCACGCGACCAGATCGAGATGGAGACGCTGCCCGGCCACGGGATCCCCGGCATGCCGATCGCCTCCCGCCCGGACGTGCTCGTCTTCCAGACGGACCCGCTGCCGGACGACCTGACGATCGCCGGAGACATCACCGCCGTCCTCTTCATCTCATCCGACGCCCCGGACACCGACTTCTACGTGAAGCTCCTCGACGTCCATCCGTCGAGCCCGGACTACCCGAGCGGCTACGCCTTCCCGGTCTCCGAGGGGATCCTCCGCGCGCGCTACCGGGACGGGTTCGAGCAGTCCGTGCTCATAGAGGAGGGCGAGGTCTACCGCCTCGAGTTCCCGCTCGAACCCTCGGCGAACCTCTTCAAGGCGGGACACCGCATCCGGGTCGACGTCTACAGCAGCAGCTTCCCCAACTTCGACATCAACCGGAATACGGGGAACCCGCGCGACCGCAGGTGGCGCGTCGCCAACAACACGGTCTACCACCAGGCCGGAAACCCCTCGCACGTCCTGCTCCCCCTGATGCCCTGAGCGTGAGGCTCTAGCGCGACCCGTCAGGCGGGCCGGCGGCCCAGTCGAGCGCAATCGGGTTCGTGGGGAGTGCGTCGACATCGACGATCCGGCCGCTCTTGATGACCATCGACAGGCGCCGGATGTTCGCGATGTCGGCGAGCGGGTCAGCGTCCAGAACGACGATGTCCGCCGCCTTCCCGGCTTCGAGCGTGCCGTAGTCGTCGAGCGCTTTGCTCGCGATGGCGCCGTTCTTCGTGGCGGCGGTGATCGCTTCCAGCGGCGTCATGCCGAGTTCGACGAGCCCCTCGATGGCGAGGACCGTGCCCAGGCCGGGGAGTTGGTGCTCCATGTTCTCGGGCTCCTCGCGGAGGAAGTCCGCCGCCACGCCGCCGCGCCCGAAGAGCGTGTTGTCGGTGCCGACGGTCACGATGCAGCCCGCTTCGATGAGCTTCTTCGCATTCGTGCGCTTCGTCGTCCAGCGTCCCTCCATCACGGATCCCGGCTGCGGAAGGCCGGTGTCCTGGACGCGACGCCGGATCTCCGCGGTCGTCGGGGGGATGCGGCGCTGGCGCTCCCGCGCCTGGGCCTCGGCGAGGCCTTCCCTCGCGCGCTCCATGTTGCGGACGTGGAACCGCCAGCTCGGGCCCGTGAACTGGTTGACGAGCATCGAGCACACGATCCCGCGCTCGACGATCATGTCGACGAGTTCATCGGTGATCGTGCGGTTCCCGACGTTGTCCGGGTGCTGGATGAGGTCGATCCCCGCCAGGATCGAGAGGCGCAGACCCTCGAGACTCGTGGCATGGGTCTCGGCGACGAGCCCGCGCTTGTGCGTCTCCTCCACGATCACGCGCTGGGCGCGCGGTGAGAAGGAGATCCCCGCCGGATAGTTGAAGTGGTGCGTGCCGCCGTACTTGATGAAATCCGGTCCGTGGTCGAGGTAGGCGTTGATCGCGACGTGCAGTTCCTCGGGCGTCATGTGCATCATCTCTTCGCCGCTTCCGAGCGTGACCTCGTCGTTCATCTGCTCGGCGAAGAAGCTGATCTCCGACTCCGGGAGGCCGGCGAACGTCTCCGAGGCGGGCCCGCCCCAGCCCACGATGTTGCCGGCGAGGTAGGTGCGCGGGCCGATCTCCTCCCCGGAATCGATCTTCTCCTTGACCCGTTGCATCGGACGCAGGACGCCGTAGCTGTCCCGGACGGTCGTCACCCCGTGCTTGAGGTGGAGCTGGAGTCCCTGGAGGATCAGCGCCTCGTGGTGCGCCCAGTAGGCCGCGTGCTCCTCGACGCGCGCGCCGCGGCCGAAGGCGAGCGACATGTGGACGTTCGTGTCCACGAACCCGGGCGTGACGAACTTCCCGCTCCCGTCGATGACTTCGGCAGCGTCCGGGGCGGCGACCGACGCGCTCGGACCCACGGCGGCGATCCGGCCGCCCTCGATGACGATCGTCGCATCGACGATGGGGGCGCCCCCGTGACCGTCGATGATCGTCGCCCCGACGATCGCTAAGGACCTGACGGATTCCTGCGCGGTGGCCGGACCCGGCCAGGACAGGAGCGAGAGAAAGGCGACCGTCGCGACAGCCGATCGTGAGCCCATGGTCCCGACTCCGGAGAAGGACAACGACACCGAAGTGCTGCAGTTTGAAGAAATCGGGGCGGCGAGATTTGAACTCGCGACCTCCTGAACCCCATTCAGGCGCGCTACCGGGCTGCGCCACGCCCCGATGTGGACGTGAAGCTAGCTTGTACCGAGATCGGGTCAAGCTGACGGCCGAACGGGCTGGGTCCGACATGATCGCGGAGATCGCAGCGGGCCGGTCGTAGAGAGCGTGTAGCGCCGACATCAATGTATCCATATATTTGGATTTATGGATACGACAGCCATTCGGGCGCCCGCGCCGACACGGGACCTGCTCTCCCGCTTCGAATCCCTCGGGGACGAGAACCGGCTCAGGCTGCTTACGCTCCTGGACCGGAACGAGTTCACCGTCTCGGAACTGGTCTCCGTGCTCCAGCTTCCGCAGTCCACCGTCTCGCGCCACCTGAAGGTGCTCGCGGATGACGGGTGGGTGCGCCGGCGACACGAGGGCAAGACCCGGTTCTACCGCATGGAGGGCGCCCTCGAGCGCGGAGCGCGGGAGTTGTGGCAGATCACGTCCGGAACGCTCACGGGCGCGCGTTGGGTCGCGGACGACGCCGAGCGGGCCGAGAGCGTGCTCGCCGAGCGCCGGGACCGTGCTGCGGCTTTTTTTTCGGAGTCCTCAACGGAATGGGATGCCCTCCGCGATGAGTTGTTCGGAGGCGATGCCCGGTTCGCGGCACTGTTCGGTCTGCTCGATCCCGAGTGGATCGTGGGCGACCTCGGCGCGGGGACGGGGACGCTCGCCAACATGATCGCCCCCTTCGTGAAGCGCGTGATTGCGGTCGACCGATCACCCGAGATGTTGGCGGCGGCGGCCGTGCGCCTTGGCGAACGCGACAACGTCGAGGTCCGCCAGGGGGAACTGGAGTCGCTCCCGGTCGAAGACGGAGAACTCGACCTCGCCGTGCTGATGCTCGTCCTCCATTTCACGGTCGAACCCGGCCGGGTGCTGGCGGAGGCGGCGCGGGCACTCGCCCCGAACGGAAGACTCCTCGTGCTCGACATGCGCGCGCACGAGAGGGAGGAGTATCGCGAAACCATGGGCCACCTGTGGCTCGGTTTCGCGGAGGATCAGATGCGCGGCTGGACGCGTGGTGCCGGCCTCGAAGGATACCGCCACCTCCCGCTCGCCCCCGAGCCCGAGGCGTCGGGACCGGCACTCTTCGCCGCCACTGCCAGGAAAGCTGTCTGCACAACGAAGACTGTCTGAACACGGACAAACGTTTGAACACCGAAACTCTCTGAACACCTGAGGAGATAGACGATGGAAAGCGCCGTACTTCACGAATCGACCCAGACCGCCGCCGGCCGGATTCCCTTCAAGGTCGCCGACCTCAGCCTGGCGGAGTGGGGCCGCAAGGAGATCCGCCTCGCCGAGCACGAGATGCCCGGATTGATGTCGGTGCGGGCGGAATACCGCGACGCGAAGCCGCTCGCGGGCCGGAAGGTCATGGGCTCGCTGCACATGACGGTGCAGACGGCCGTGCTCATCGAGACGCTGGCCGACCTGGGCGCGGACGTGCGCTGGGTCTCGTGCAACATCTTCTCGACCCAGGATCACGCCGCCGCCGCAACCGCCGTGGGGCCGGACGGCACCCCGGAGGACCCGCGCGGGATCCCGGTCTTCGCCTGGAAGGGGGAGACGCTCGAGGAATACTGGTGGTGCACGGAGCAGGCGCTCCTGTGGCCGGACGGCTCGGGCCCGGACCTCATCGTCGACGACGGGGGCGACGCGACGCTTCTCCTCCACCGCGGTCTCGAGTTCGAGCGGGCGGGGAGCATTCCGGCGTTCGATCCGGAGACGGAACCCGAGGAGTGGGGCGTCATCCTCGAGACGCTGCGCAGGATCGCGGCCAAGGACCCGGGACGGTGGGAACGCACGGCGCCCGGCATCCAGGGGGTGTCGGAGGAGACGACGACCGGCGTCCACCGGCTGTACGAGATGGCGGCGGAAGGCACGCTTCTCTTCCCCGCCATCAACGTGAACGACTCGGTGACGAAGTCGAAGTTCGACAACATCTACGGGTGCCGTCATTCGGTCATCGACGGGCTGAACCGCGCTTCGGACGTGATGATCTCGGGCAAGACCGCCGTGGTGTGCGGTTACGGGGAGGTCGGCAAGGGGTGCGCGCAGGCGCTGAAGGGGCAGGGCGCGCACGTCGTCGTGACGGAGATCGACCCGATCTGCGCGCTCCAGGCCGCGATGGAGGGCTTCCAGGTGCGGACGCTCGAGGACGTGGTGGAGACGGCGGATATCTTCATCACGGCGACGGGCAACCGCGACGTGATCACCTTCGACCACATGGCGCGCATGAAGGACAAGGCGATCGTCGGCAACATCGGCCACTTCGACAACGAGATCGACATGGCCGGGCTCGGGAAGGGCGGCGTGACGCGGAACAACATCAAGCCGCAGTACGACGAGTTCGTGTTCGAGGACGGGCACTCGGTGCTCATCCTGTCCGAGGGGCGGCTGCTCAACCTCGGGAACGCGACGGGGCATCCGAGCTTCGTGATGAGCGCGAGCTTCACGAACCAGGTGCTGGCGCAGATCGAACTCGCGCGGAACCACGAGGCCTACGAGCGTCAGGTCTACATGCTGCCGAAGCACCTGGACGAGAAGGTGGCGCGGCTGCACCTCGATCACCTGGGCGCACGGCTCACGGAACTGACGGAGGAGCAGGCGGACTACATCGGCGTGCCGAAAGACGGCCCCTTCAAGCCGGACCACTACCGCTACTAGCGGAGAACGGAGCGTGAGGATGTTCCCAAGAGTGTCGACCACAGGCCTGCTCGGCTGCCTCGCGTTGGCGGCTTTCGTCGCCACGGACGGCCTCGCCGGCCAGGCGGACGAGGGCAATGCGGGGAATGGTGGCTTCTACCTGGGCCTGGCGTTTCCAGTCGGACCGCTGAGCGCGACGATGCAGAAATCCGTCGACAACACGGCGCCCAACACGCTGGTGCCGGAGCCCCGGCGCGGGCAGGTCTTCGAAGACGAGGTCTCCGGGGACGCGCTCTCCTACGGGGTCGGTCTGGTCGCCGGGTACCGGGTGCCGTTCTCCAGCGGGGCCTACTTTCTGGATGCGGCCGTCGATGTGGAATCCCGCGGCGGCACCGTGGAGGCGCAGTTCCCAGGCGTGGGGATTTCACCTGAACGGAAGCAGCTCGGAGAGAGTTGGCCGGACCGGTGGAACCTGGATCCGGCAACGAGCTACGGGGTGACTCTGAGGCTCGGCGGCAGTCCGGGAGGCCTGCAGTCACGGGGCATCAGCCTGCATCTCCTCGCCGGAGTCCGCTTTGCGGGCGCGACGTTCACCAACCACTTCGACGGCTGTTTCACGACCGAGCCCTGCGATCCCTCCCAGTTCGAGTCCGGCCAGGAGGGCCGCGACATGGACTTCACGGTCTGGAAGTCCGGGATCGGACTGGAAAAGTCCTTGAGCCAGCGGGTCGCCCTCCGGGTCGAGGCGAGCTATTCGGTCTACGCCCGGGAAGAGTGGACCACGGAGTTCGAGGACGTCGTCGTCACCGTCCGTTCGAGCATGAAGGCCAGCGAAGCGGGACTGGCCCTGGGCTTGCTGCTCCGCCCCTGAAGCTGGCCGATGGTGTCGCAGACGTAACGGGTCACCCGGCTCCGCAAACCCCGAGGACGCTTGGAGGTGTATAGTCCTCAGACACTATGCCCGGGGTATGGGTTGAGGAGGACGACATGGTTCGACGGGTCAACCACATGATGGACAAGCGGGACGCCGCCGCCCGGATGGACGCATTACGCGCGCAGTTGCCCCCCGTCGAGACCGATCAAATCGTCCGCTGGATACGCGAAGAGCGCGAGCAACGGAAAGCCCGCTGAGGTATGCGGTTCTGGTCGCTCCGATCCTCGTTTCCGTCACGTCGTGCGGGGGGCGACCGGCCGAGGTTCCCTCGCCGCCGCTCGAGGAGATCTTCGCGATGGCGGAGGTCATCGTACTGGGTGAGGGACCGTCCGATTCCATCGCCGAGGTGGGCGAGTTCTTCGAGCGGAGGGACGGCGGTTTCATCATCGCGGACCGGCTGCTCCCACGGGTGCGGATCTACGGCGAGGACGGATCCCTGGAAGCCGGGTTCGGACGCTTCGGCGACGGGCCGTGGGAGTTCCGCACGATTCGGGGCGTTGCGGAACTCGCAGACGGTCGCATCGCGGTGACGGGCGCCCAGAATGGGGCCGTGACCTATCTGACCCCGGATCTGACTCCTCACAGCATGCTGCTGATTGAGGACTTCACGTCCAGCATGCTCCTGCCCTTCGGCCGCGACCTCGTGTTCACGGGCAGGGCGCGGGACGTGAATCTGGTGGCCGAAATGGACGGGATTTTCCATCGGCTGGTCGGCAGCTCGGTCAGCTGGAGTAGCTGGAACACGCTGGCCGCGAGCAAGCCATACTGGAATGCCCTGGGCGGGTTGCACGGTGCTGTCGGCGGCGATTCGGTGTACGTGATGGCGGGCCTCCTGTACCCCGCTACGATTCTGAGCGCCGCCGGCGATTCGGTAGGAAGCATCGGGATTCCCTCGCCGGATTTCCGCCGAGTGCCGGAGCTGGAGCCGGGGGCCTTGGCGTTTACGGGCGGAGAGGGCGCGGCGGTCCAGGCGGGCACGATGATGAAGCGGTTGATCGAGAGCTTCGATCTCGTGACCGGCATGGACGTCGTGGACGACTACCTGGTGTTCACGGTCGGCCGGCACGATCCCGCCAAGCCCTGGTTTCCGTTCAAACAGCTCGACGTGTACGTGGAGGCCTACGATCGCCATACGGGGGAGAAGCTCTTCGAGAACGTGCCGTTGCCGGAGGGGTCGAAGGTGCTGGGCGGAGGCCGGCACCTGTACGTGCTGCTGAATCCGGAGTTCCCTCCGTGGCGAATCGCCAAGTACGAGCTCCGAGTCCCCTAACGTTCCTCGGACGAGGGACTCGCCAGGGAACTCGTCACGGCGAGAGCCATCACCGGGTAGAGCGTCCCGGTATACGTGATGAAGTGCCATGTCTCCGTATTGAGTGACTTCGTCCACCAGCGGCCCGATTCTCTTTGGTTCCGCTTCAGCCACTCGATGCCTCGCTGCACGGCCGGGTGCGTTGGCGGCACTCCGGCGGACGACAGCACTACGACCGCCAGACCGGTCTGGTGGCCATCGCTCGCGGGGTCGCCGAAGTCCGCCTCGGCTCGCAGGCGTTCCGCCCGGTTGCCCCGGCCCCACTCCTCGGGCTGAGCGAAAGAGCGGATCGACCACCCCCCGTCCGGGCGCTGACGGTCCAGGATCGTCCGCACGATGTCCTGCTTCTGGTCGGCGCTGATCAGGCCGGGGAGATGCCGGTCCGCCCAGAGCAGCGCCACGCGCGCGTAGTCATGGGGAGGAGGGACCCGCCGCAGGTACGCTCGCAGACTCGCGATCTGCCCCTGCAACTCGGGAGAGGTGGCCTGCTCGAGCCAGCCCGGAGCCAGGCCCACGCCCATGGCCGCAACGGTCGCGAGCTGATACGCGTCGGACTCGAAAGGCGGCCACGTGTCCGGGGAGTGCCAGGCCCCATTGTCGCGCTGAAGGCTGAACATGAGCTGGAGAGCCTGCCCGGTCTCGGGAGACAGCCGCCCGTCCACATGCGCATCCCAGGATGCCAGAGACGCGGCCAGGTGCACGACCTCCGCCGGGTTCACATCCTGCTGGAGCTCTTCGGGGTCCGCGGCCAGCCTGTCCTGAAGACGCTCCTCGAGAAAGGCCCGGAAGTCTGCGTCGGGCCGACCCAGGCTCTCGGCGAGTTGCGGACGAAGGATCCCGTACCAACCCGTGGTGTGACACGAGACGCAGCCGCGGTTGTTCGCCCAGGCCCTGGCTCCATCGTCCAGGTACGTGAGCGCCCGCTCGAGAGACAGGTTCTCCGCAATCGGTTCATCCTCCGACGCCGGCGGAATGGAGATCTCTCCGAAGTGATACTGGTACGCGCGGTGGTCGCCCCAGTCCTGCGCGTGAAGCCCGGAGCCGAGAAGCGAAATGCCGATGGACAGTCCGAGTGCGGCGTGCGTGAGTCTCATGGTCGAGCGCATTCCCAAGAGGTTCTCGTGCTGGTGCTACCGCCATCGTAAACGCCCTTTCGACGCCATGTAAAGGCACGCGCAAGGCACCTTGACTCCGCTGTAAGGTGTATGGTGCTAACGCCACGTCAGGTATCATCAATCAAGGAGCATCGCTTTGGGCAAGATCAGCCTCGTCACGGGAGCGTCCTCAGGCATCGGCCGGGCGGCCGCGATCCTGCTGGCCCGCGAAGGCCACACCGTCTACGCCGGCGCGCGCCGGGCAGACCGAATGGAAGACCTGCCCGAACACGGCGTCACTCCCGTCGAAATGGACGTCACCAGAAGCGACGACAACGAGCGGGCCGTGAGCCGCGTCATCGCGGACCAGGGACGCATCGACGTCCTGGTCAACAACGCGGGTTTCGGGCTCTACGGACCCGTCGAGGATGTTCCGCTCGACGACGCGCGCTACCAGTTCGAGGTGAACCTGTTCGGGCTCGCCCACCTCACCCGACTCGTCCTGCCGCACATGAGAGCGCAGGGCTCGGGCCGAATCATCAACGTCTCGTCGATGGGAGGGAGGATCTTCACCCCCCTCGGGGCCTGGTACCACGCCACCAAACACGCCCTCGAGGGCTGGTCGGACTGCCTGCGCGTGGAAACCGCCCCCTTCAACATCCAGGTCGTCGTGATCCAGCCGGGCGCGATCAGGACCGAGTTCGGCGACGTGATGGGAGCCGGCCTCAGGAGGTACTCCGGGGACACGGCGTACAAGTCCCAGGTGGAATCGTTTCTTGGGCTGATGGACGGCCTCGAACCCGGTAGCCTCGGGACCGCGCCGGAGGTCCTCGCCAGGGTGTTCGTCAAAGCCGCGACCGCCCGAAAGCCGCGGCGGCGGTACGCGAGCGGCTCCATGGCCCGCCCCTTCATGTTCCTCCGCAAGTGGTTCGGAGACGGGGTCTACGAATTCATGCTGCGACGCATGTTCCGCTGACGGGCCGGTCCGGAGCGCTGCGCGTGCCGGCTGAAGCCGGCCCAGTCCTCCCGGTGGGGGCTCCAGGCCGGCGCGCGGCTACCGCTCGTTCTGGGTGGCGGTGGTCTGGACGACCTGGCCGAGCGTCTCCGCGTAGCGGTTCACGCCGTCGGCGATGGCGGACGCGATCTTCTCCCGGTGGGAGGCGCTGCGGAGCTGCCTCGCTTCCTCGCGGTTGCTCACGAAACCCACTTCGACGAGCACGGCGGGCATCTGGGCGCCGAGCAGCACGTGGAATCCCGCCGTCTTCACGCCGCGGTTCAGCGGGTGGTTTTCCCGGCCGAGAATGCTCTTGGCCATCGCCGCCTGCATGGTCGTCGCGAGTTCCCGGGATTCCTCCTTCCGGCTGTGATTGACGATCTGATCCACCAGCTTGCGGACATCGGCCATCCGGACCATGCCGCTGGAGGCGTTCTCCCGGGCGGCCACCTCCGCCGCGTCCGCTGAAGTGGCCAGATTCAGGTAGAAGGTCTCAAGGCCGCGGGCCTTCCGGTTCCTCGCGGCGTTCACGTGGATGGAAACGAACAGGTCCGCCTCGCGGCTGTTGGCGATGAAGGCGCGCTGTTCGAGGGGAATGAACACGTCCTTCTCGCGCGTCATGATCACCTCGAACCCACGCTCCGTGAGGTCGTCGCGCACCCGCTCAGCGATATCGAGCGCGATGTCCTTCTCGCGCAGACTGCCGGCATGGGTGCCGGGATCCTTGCCGCCGTGTCCCGCGTCGATGACGATGCGGTTCACTCCCGCGCCGAGCTGGCGCGCCATCGAGTAGCCCCCCTCGGTGGGGCGCGGCGGCGAGGGCGAGGCCTCGTCGCCGGTCTCCGGGGTCGCGGTGGCGCTTCGGTTCGCCTCCGCCGGGGAGTCGTCAGCCTCCGGCGCGGCCCTGTCCCCGGAGCTGTCCGCGACCCGCAGCGGGGGCGCCCCGTGGATGTCCACCACGAGCCGGTAGGGATCGGGAAGGGCGAACACGGTGACCTCCCGGATGCTCGAGAAGTCGAGCACCACCCGGGTGGTCTTCTCTGCCGGAACGCCGAGCCGGATGCGCCGGAGGTGCGAGCCTTCGATCGGGAACGCCCGGCGTTCGAGCCCGTCGTCCGGCGTCGCCCCGTGGAGATCGAAGAACACCCGGTCCGGTCCGGTGAGCCTGCCCTCGGTGTGCGGCGTGGGGCCGCTGAGGTCGATCACTACCCGGGTGTGCGAGTCCCCGACCCAGTGACGGATGTTCCGCACCGTCGTCGGTGGATCGGCGGGCTGCACTTCCTGGCGGACCGCGACGGTTCGCCTCGTCCCGTCCGCCGGCCGCTCCGCCGCGCCGGCCGGGGTCTCGGGCTTCGCCAGGACGGCGGCCGCCATCCGGATCTCGGGGCTGCGCGGCGCGCGTTTCCGGAGCCGTTCGAGGGCGCTCCGCGCCTCGGCCTCGTCGTCGAGGCGGCCCGCGTACAGCCGGACCTGTTCGTAGAGGGCCTTCGGGACCCAGCGGCTCGCCGGATACCCGCGGATCAGGAGAGCGAAGGCGTCGGCGGCCCGCACCGCGAAGCGCCGGTCATCGAAACGCTCGGCGGCGTCGCGGTAGATGCCTCCCTCGTAGTGGAGCGCGTCGTCGCAATAGCCGCTTCGGGGAAAGGAGAGGACCACCAGCCGGTACTTCCGCGCGATGGCTTGCCACTGGTCCTCGTCGCGCATCGCCGTCTGCGAACCGCGGAGCGTCTCCTCGGCCCGCCGGGCCGCCTCGTAGAGATTCTTCGCGGTGGGGCTGACGGCGCCGGCGTCCGGGAACGCGGGGGCGGGGCCGGCCAGCGCCAGCCCGGCGCACAGCAGCACGGCGAGCCGCGTGGCGCCGAGTCGGACGGAAGGGGCCACTGCGATCACCGGGAGCTCAGGACGGTGGTGCGACCAGGACATCGCGCGGCTGGGCGCCGCGGGCCGGACCCACGACTCCCTGGCGTTCCAGTTCGGCCACGATGCGCCGCGCCCGCTGGTAGCCGAGGCCCATTTCGGTCTGGAGCATCGACGTCGAGGCCTTCTGCTCCCGGATGATGAGTTCGCGGGCCTGGGGCAGGAGCGAATCCCCGCCCTTCGAGCCCCGGGCGGCACCGTTCGCCCGCTGCGCCGCGCCATTCCCCGGCCCGACGAAGGGCAGCGGCTGCTCCTCCTCCAGCATCCCGGTGTCGAAGACCGGTTCCGCCGCGCTCTCCCAGAACCGGGCGAGCTTGCCCACCTCCCGTTCGTCCACGTAGGCCCCCTGCGCCCGGGGCAGGTCGGCGCCGGGCCGCATCATCAGCATGTCCCCCTTGCCGAGCAGCGTCTCGGCTCCCACCCGGTCCAGGATGGTCCGCGAGTCCACGTAGCTGGCCACCCGGAAGGCGATGCGCGTGGGGAGGTTCGCCTTGAGCGTGCCGCTGATGATGTCGGTGGAGGGCCGCTGGGTCGCCAGCACGAGGTGGATGCCCTCGGCGCGGCCCAGGCTGAGCAGCCGCTGGATCGCCGGCGTCACCTCCGCCTTCGCGTGGATGAACAGATCGGCCAGCTCGTCCACCATGATCACCAACCGGGGCAGGGGCGACGGGATCTCGGGTTCCGGCTCGTTCTTCTTGCGGCGCCTTCTCGCCGCCTGCGCGGCCATCTTGTCGACCAACCGGTTGAATCCGTCGATGTTGCGGACGCCGTGCTCCTCGAGGATCCGGGTGCGGCGGTCCAGTTCGCGGCACGCGTGCTGCAGCACGGTCTTCGCCTGGTCCGGCTCGAGGATGAGCGGGGTCAGCAGATGCGGGATGTTCCGGTAGGGCCGGAGCTCCACCCGCTTCGGATCGATCAGGATCAACCGAAGCTCATCCGGGGTGCGCCGCGTCAGCAGCGAACACAGGAGGGTGTTGAGCTGCACCGACTTTCCGGCGCCGGTGGCCCCGGCGATCAGCAGGTGGGGCATCTCGGCGAGGTCCTTGACCAGCGGCCGTCCGTCCACGAGCCGGCCGATCGCGATGGGCAGCGCGCCGCTCTCCTCCTGGAAGTCGGGCGATTCGAGGATTTCCCGGAGGCCGACGACCGAGGGCGATTCGTTCGGCACTTCGATCCCCACCACGCCCTTCCCCTTCACCCGCTCGACCCGGATGGCCGGAGCGCGCAGGGCCATGCAGATTTCTTCCTCGCGGTTCCGGATCTTCTTGATCGTCTCGCCCTCGCCCAACCGGAACTCGAACGTCGTGACCACCGGCCCCGGCTGGATGCGGTCCACCTCGCCCCGCACCCCGTGTTCGAGACAGGCGGCCTCGAGGGCCGTGCGGCGCTTCTCGAGCGCCCGCTTGGCCGGGGCCGGCTGATGGGCGCGGCGCGTCAGGAGCTGTAGCGAGGGCAGCTTCCAGGCGCCGGGCGCCCGCCGGGCGCCCGGAGTGGCGGGCTTCTTCAGCAGGTCGGGGCGGGCGGGGGGCCGGGCCACCGGAAGGGGTTCCTTGGCGGGGTCCATCTCCGGGTCCGGTCTCCGGCGCTTCTTCGGGAAACGCACCACGAACGACCTCTCGGCGCCCTCCGCGACCTCCGGGTCGAGCGCCTCCTGGTCCTCCGCCGGACGTCCCGTCGGACGCAGCCGCAGAAAGAGCCGCCGGATCCACCCGGGCCCGTGGCTGGCGTCGTGCTCCTTGAGCACGGGTCCCCCAAAGCCCCATTCCCGGAGCGCGGCGTAGCCCATGAGTCCGATCGCTCCCAGCACGACCCCCGCGCCGAGCGGGTTCATGGCGCCCGCAAGCGCGGTCGCCAGCAGGGAGCCCCCGACGCCGCCCCAGGCGAACCCGGCGCCGGTCCCGTCGCCGAAGACCTGCTGCGCGAGCGAGGCGAGGCCGGTGGCGCTGACCGCGAGGCTCGCCAGGATGAGCAGCCGGACCGCGGTGGAGTCGTCCCCTTCCGGAGGTGCGGGTCGCAGGCGCCGCCGCGCCGCCTGGAACAGCACCAGCGGGATCAGGAAACCGACGACGCCGACCAGTTGCAGGACGACCTCGGCGAGAAACGCCCCGGTCGGCCCCAGCCAGTTCGTCACGGTGTCGCCGGTGCCCGCCTTGAGGAGCAGCACGGGATCCGAGTGGGAATAGGAGACGAGCGACAGCAGGATCAGGGCGGCGAGGGCGAGCAGGGCGATGCCGAACACTCTCCGCCGGCCGAACGCCGTCCTAAGCGCTCGAAAGGCCAATGCCGATCCCTCCCACCGCAAGGCAGTACCAGCCGAACTGGTGGAACCGCTCGCGGGCAAGCCAGTCGAAGACCCACCGCAACGCGAATGTCCCGGCCACGAACGCGGCGAGGAACCCGAGCGTCAACTCCAGCGCGACGACGCCCCCGGCTTCGGCCAGCGCTCCGCCCCCGAGGGTGGAAGCGCCCTCGAGCAGGGCGGCTCCGGCGATCGCGGGAGCGGACAGCAGGAAACTGAAGCGGGCGGCGTCGGCGGGCGAGACGCCGCGCTGACGGCCCGCGACGATCGTGAGACCCGACCGCGACACGCCCGGGAAAATGGCCGCCGCCTGTGCGATGCCGATCCAGAGCGCATCGGCGAGGCCGCGGGGGAGCAGCGGAATCGTCCGGGTCCGGGGAGCGGCTGCGTCGGGCTGTGCGGGAGGCCGCCGGAAAGCGAGGAGGACCGCGCCGGTCAGCACGAGACCGCCGGCGGCGAAGCCGATGCCGCTGAAAGCGCGGTGGATCTGGTCCTGGAACGTGATCCCGACGACGGCCGCCGGAATCGACGCGACGAGCAGCAGGCCGACGAGCCGCCGGCCGGCACGCACCGCGTCCTGACCCCCGGGGGTGGTCCCGCCCGCTCCCGCAAGCGAGCGCAGCAGCCCGCGGACCTCGCGGCGGAGGTAGATCAGGGCGGCGGCCAGCGTTCCCAGGTGGACCACGATCTCGAAGAGAACCCCCGGACTTCGGAGCGCCTCATC